>JBKPBU010000035.1:0-2721 GCA_046727015.1 Candidatus Methylomirabilota bacterium
CATCCATCCGGGCACGATGTACAAGGGCGTGGTGGACGTGGCCGAGCGCTTCGCCGAGGTGATCAACGTGGAGTTGAAGGCCCTCGCCGCCGCGGGCGCGGACTTCATCCAGCTCGACGAGCCGGCGCGAGGCAATGTCTCAGGCCAGGAAATGGCGCGCCTCTTCAACATGGCCACGGAGGGGGTGAAGGCCAAGCTGGGCTTCCACATCTGCTTCGGCAACCGCTTCGGCCGCTCGCGCTTCGACCGGACGTACCGGCCGTACTTCCCGGGCATTCTCAAGGCGCGCGCCGACCAGCTCGTGCTCGAGTTCGCCGGGCGAGAGTTCTCCGAGCTCGACCTGTGGAAGGAGTACGGTCAGGACCGCGAGCTCGGCGCCGGCGTCATCGACGTGAAGGGTTTCTACCCGGAGACGCCGGAGGACGTCGCCAAGCGCATCAGGCGCGTGCTCGCTGTCTGCAAGCCCGAGAAGCTCTATGTCAATCCGGACTGCGGCTTCGGCTGGTCGCCTCGCTATATGTGCAATCAGAAGGTACGCGCGCTGGCGGCCGGCGCCGTCCTGGCTCGCCAGGAACTCCAGGGGAAGAGGTAGCCAGGGCCCGATGCTCAGCGTGCGATCAGGATCTTCTTCACCCAGCCGCTGCCCTTGCTCGACTCCACCTGGAGGAAGCCCTCCTCTTCCTTGCCCAGGAAGATCATCTCCTCGCCCTTGCCGAGGGTCGTGACGAGCTGGCCCGAATCTGACGGCTTCGACATGAGCCGCACGTTACCAATCTTGGGCCGGAGGACGTCACCCTCGTTGAAGACGGACCCAGCCTTGGTCTGGCCTCCTGCCGCGGCTTCCTGGGAGAGCGTGCCGACGTTACGCTGCAGGCTCGGGTTGGCTCGCACGGCGCGCACGATGCCGTTGTAGTTGTCGGCAAAACTGGCCGCGATCACCTTGCCCTCATTCGTGTTCGAGTAGCCGCCGAGCCCCGCCGCCCCCGCGACGCCACCTCCCGCGCCACCAAGCAGGCCGCCGAGACGGAAGTCGGCCTTGCTGGCGCTGCCCTCCGCCGCGGCCACCTGGACTCCCGAGCGGCCGTCCGCGAGCAGCATGCTCGTCTGCGCCTCCTTGAACTTGAGGCCGCCGGCCACGGCGCCGCCGAGCGCTCCGACGGCGGCTCCGCCTCGACCGAAGAGTGCACCGATCCCGCCCAGCCCGCCGCCGACGCCACCCGCGTTGTTCTCAGAGAAGGCCACCGCGGGGGTGAGGATGTAGTCAGCGGTCACCATCTGGCCTCCGCCCACGTTCGAGTCCTGGCGAAGCTGGCCCGATTTCTCCAGCGCGCGCTCCTGCATCATGTTCTTCATGCCCAGGCCGCGCTCGACCACGATGAAGCAATTCGATTGCTGGACCATCAGGCGGATGAGTCCCACGGGCGAGCCGAGCTGATAGCGCGCGAGAGCCCGCCCCACGTAGTCCTGCGGCTCCACGACGGCGACGGCGCCCATCGGCTTGTCGCAGCGCTCCAGGTCGGACGCGGCCCCCGGCGCCCCGCTCGGGCCCGCAGATCCCTGGACGGCGCTGCCGCCCTCGCCCTTTTTCATGTCCGTGATGCCCTGCGCGTGGGCCGCGACGGCCATCGCGAAAGCGCCAGCCAGGAGGAAAAATGCCACGCCGTGACGCGACCTTCGCATCGAGAACCTCCTCCGGTGAAGAATCGTGCGCGAGGATTCTCGTCGAGGCGCGCCGGGCAGTCAAGTTAAAGTCTGCGACTCGGGCTCGCGGCTGAACCTCAAAGCCCTGGCCGAGGCGGCGCCCTGGAAGAGGACCCTACCCTAAGGCTCCCGGGCCGCGACCGGGCGGCGGCTGGCTTTCTGGTAGAGGAGGCCGACGAGGAGGAGCACGACGCCCAGGACGAGCAGCGAGAGCATCCGGTACGCCGTCTTCACGGAGGCCAAGTCCACGAAGAACACTTTGACGATGGTCAAGCCGAAGAGACAGAGGGCCGCGTAGCGCATCGCCACCGAGCGGCGAACGAAGCCCCAGGCGAGCGTCGCGGCGGCATAGACGGTCCAGAGGATCGAGAGCCCGAGCTGCATCCGCCACCGAAGCTCGCTCGCCTGCGTGGACCTGGCCGTTCCTTGCGCGTCCTTGATGGCGACGTTGACGTACCGCGTCCAGGCCTGGCTCAGCACGAAGAGCAGCATCGCTGCCCCCGCTCCCGACACCGCGCGGCCGACAGGTCCGGCGTGGCGCGCGCCCGAGGCGGCGAGACAGGCCCCGGCCGCGCCAAGCGCGACGCAGGCGAGCACCCGCACGAGCGTATACGCGTTCACGAGCTCTCCGGCCGCGGCGCGCGCCATGGCGTCGTCGGCGCCGAGCGTCCGCGCAAGCACGATCAGAGCGGTCAGCGGCACGGCGACGACGAAGGCCGGGGAGGGCACCGCGTTGGCGAGGAATCCGAGTACCAGCAGCTGGGCGATGAGAAGCCCGGCGGCCCAGAGACCGGGCGGCTCGCGCCACAGCAAAACGGAGAGCGTCAGCGAGGCCAGCGCCCACAGCGTGCTCCGGAGTCCCTCGCGGCTCAGGTTGAACAGCTGGCCGGGCCTCAGCGCGAGCGCCAGCTGGCCCGCCAGCACAATGGCGACCACGGTCAGCAGGTGCGCGAGGAAGGTCGCGTTCCACACGGGCGTCCAGTACGGCGAACCCCACCTGTCCACTCCGAGAACCCGGAA
>JBKPBU010000036.1:0-2100 GCA_046727015.1 Candidatus Methylomirabilota bacterium
CTGGCACAGGAGATCAAGCGGACGCCTGGGCTCAAGCTGGCCGCCGCGATGCCGCCCGGCGTGACGTTCCTCGATCTGCCCGAGCAGTGGGATCCGAAATCGCCGTGGCATGACAAGCGCGTGCGGCTGGCCGCCAGCTACGCGATCGATCGCAACGCGCTGAACCAGGCGGAGACCCTGGGGCTATCGCATCCGACGGGCGCGCTGATTCCCCGCAGCCTCGACTTCGCGCGCCCCTATGATCCGCCGGCCTATGACCCCGCGCAGGCCAAAAAGCTCCTGGCCGAGGCGGGCTATCCCAACGGCTTCGACGCCGGCGACCTGACACCCTTCCCGCCGTTCTTCTCGCTGGGCGAGGGGCTCGTCAACTATCTCCAGGCGGTCGGCATCAAGACCACGCTGCGCACGATGGAGCGCGCCGCCTTCCTTGCCGCGTGGCGCGAGCACAAGATCAAGGGCGTGGTCATGGGCCTGGGCGCCCCCGCGGGCAACGCGGCGACCCGGATCGAGGTGTACGTCACCAAGAACGGCATCTACGCGACGGGCGTGGTGCCCGAGATCGAGGACCTCTACCAGCGGCAGGGACGGGAGCTGGACCGGAAGAAGCGCGAGGCCATGCTGTTCCAGATCCAGCAGATCATGCACGACCGGGTGATGCACGTGCCGATCTACGAGCTGGCCTTCCCCTGGGGCATCGGCCCGCGCGTCGAGGAAGCCTGCGTCAACCACATCAAGGGCTTTTCCTACTCCGCGCCCTACGAGGACTTGAAGCTCAAGGCCGGGCGATAGGCTTCTGCGCCGCCCCTGTGCGACCCCGCCGCTCAGCCGTCGGGGTCGTCTTCGTCCTTGTCCGGAGGCCGCGGTCCGCGGCCGTGGCCGACGACGGCCAGGGCGAAGACCAGGGTCATGACCGCGGTCGCGACCAGGAAGATCACCAATCCCACCTGGCATCCAGGATCGGTCCAGGTCTTGCTCATCAGCCAACCGAAGACGATGCCGGCGCCCGCGAACCAGACGTCTCTCATGTTGGATCCTCTGGCATCCTGGATCCTTCGGCGTCCTGGATGCTCCGGGCGGGCCGGCGGGAGAGGCGGTCAGGAGCCCCCGGCGACGAGGGAGGGCTGCTCGATGTCGAGGGTGGTGACGCGGCGGAGCTCGCGGCGATATTTCGTGTCGTCGAACGGCAGGGCGCGATGCATCGTGGCCCGGTTGTCCCAGATCACGAGGTCGCCGACGCGCCAGGAATGGCGGTAGACGAACTCCGGCCGGGTCGCGTGCTCGATGAGGTCCCGGAGGAGGAGCCGCCCCTCGGGCACCGGCCAGTCGATGATCCGCGAGGCGTGGGAGGCGAGGTAGAGCGAGCGACGTAGAGAGCGCGGGATCGTCCGGACCAGCGGATGGACCGCGCCTTTCAAGGCCTCCTGCTCGTCCGCGGAGAACTCGAAGCCGAGCGTCTGGCGCGAGTATGCGATCGAATGATGGACCCGCAGGCCCTCCAGCCGGGCTTTGGTCGGGGCGTCGAGGGTGTCGTAGGCGGCACGCATGTCCGCGTACTCCGTGTCGGCCGCGACCGGGGGGACGACCTTGGCCGAAAGCATCGAGTACCGCCCCGGCGGATCCTGGAACGACGCGTCGGTGTGCCAGAGGCGGTTGCCGAGCCCGTACATGCGCCGGCGATTGTCGGACTTCATGACCTCGCCGTTCTCGTCGAGGTTCGAGATGTCGCCGAGCGCCTCGTTCCCGAAGCGGTTCTTCACCAGCGCGCTGCTCCCCAGCTTCGTGTGGAGCTCTCCGTCGAACCGTTGTGCGAAGGCGAGCTGCTCGTCGTCGCCGAAGGGCTGATCGCGGAAGACCAGGACGGCGTAGTCGTCCATCCCGGCCCGGATCCCGGCGAGCGTCTCGGGATCGTGAACCTGGCGGAGGTCGATGGGACCCACCTCGGCCACGAAATGGGGGTGAAGCTTCCGGAAAGCAAGCGCCATGGACATGAGCCTAGGGCGAGCCCCGTACCGAGTCAAGCTGGTCGTGCGATCCGCCTCTCCGAGGCCATGCTTTACCTGTCCCGCGCCATCTGGCAGGATGGGCCTCATGGCAGAGAGC
>JBKPBU010000037.1:0-2850 GCA_046727015.1 Candidatus Methylomirabilota bacterium
GCGCGCCGCGGAGGTGCCGTCGACGAACGGGCACGGCAATGCGCGCGCGGTGGCGCGGCTCTACTCGGCGCTGGCCGGTGACGGCGAGCTGGACGGCGTTCACGTTCTCTCCCCGGAGACCATCGGGCGCGCGGCCAGGGAGCAGGTGTACGGGGAGGACCTCGTGCTGCAGCGCCCGACGCGCTTCGGGCTCGGCTTCCAGCTCACCATGGCCGAGCGCCCGCTCGGTCCCAACCCGCGGGCGTTCGGCCACTTCGGCGCCGGCGGCTCACTCGGGTTCGCCGATCCCGACGCGCAGGTCGCCTTCGCCTATGCCATGAATCAGGGGCGCGGCGGCTGGCAGCACAAGCACGTCCGCCATCTCATCGATCTCGTCTACGCGGCGCGGTAACCGCGCGGCCGGCCGGTGGCGCGGGCAGGCCGGTGGCGGGATCCAGCAGGAGCCGGCGCATGACGGGCCGGGAGAAGTCGAACATGTCGGCGAGCGAGCCGGCGATCCGGTCGAAGGAGATCGCGCTCACCCGCTGACCTGCGAGCCAGTTGTCCTCGATGAAGCGCAGGATGGACGTCTGATCGGTCAGCGCGTGGCTGACGTAGTTCGCCTTCGCATAGGGAGAGATCACCAGCAGCGGCAGCCGCGGGCCGTAGCCGCAGCGGGCACCTGGCCCGTCGGTGCGGCTGCCGCACCGGAAGTCGATCGGCGTGTTCGACTGGTTCACGATGGGCGGCATCACGTGGTCGTACCATCCGTCGGAGTCGTCGGCGGCGAGGATCACGGCCATGCTGCGCCACTCCGGCAGCTGCTGGAGACGGTTGATCGTCTCGGCCAGGAACACCTGCTCGTCGAGCGGGTTCGAGGTTCCGGGATGACCGTTCTGATAGGCGGGCGCCTTCAGGAAGGACACGGCCGGGAGATGGCCCGCCTGGGCCGCCTTCCAGAACCACGTGAGGTCGTAGAGGTGCTTGGCCTGATCCGTCTTGCCCACCATCGCCACCGAGGTGGGAGGCAGGTGGAGCGGGTTCGCCGTCGTGGCGAAGTACTGAAACGGATTGTGATGGGGCACGTAGTCCTGGAACCGCAGCGGATCGGTTCGGGGATCGACCCCGACCACGCGATCGAAGGCCTCCAGCGGATGGCTATCCGAGCAGGCGCCCGCGCTGTCGCGGGTGAACCCGCCCTGGAACCATCCCCACGTCACGCCGGCCACGGTCAGCAGGTCACCGATGTTGCGGCCGGTCAACGCCGCCGTCTGGCCCGTCGAGCAGACGTCCCAGTACGGATCGGTGTCGTCCACGAACGTGCCGAGCTGGCCGTTCGTCGGCGCGGCGGTCGACGTCGACGCCGCGGGCGGGCCGCACTCCGGCACTGGCCCATACACGGCAGACTTCGGCCCGCACAGCACGCCGAAGGTATCGCCCGCGGTGAGGTTCAGCGCACCCCGCGTCGACTGGCCGGACATGGTGGCGAAGCTGTTGTCGCTGAGGGCGAAGTGCTGCGCGTAGTTCCAGTAGGCGGTGACGGTGTTGCCGTCGAAGTAGCCCATGACCGTGTCCCAGTGACCGGACGGCATCTTGCGGCAGAACTGGCGCTCGTTCGTCGGGCCCTGCGCGTCGAAGCGCGGGAACTGGTCCATGAGGCCGCCGTTGCGCGCCCGCTGCTCGGCCGTGTAATCGTGATCCTGGTCGCAGGTGAAGGCCTGGGGGCGATCGATGCGGAACGGCTTCGACACGTTCGGGTTGCGCTCGATGAGGGTCGGCGTGAGGCCGTTCACCGACGGCGTGCCTGGTCGCGGCCGGAAGGCGGGCTGGCCGGGCGGATTCGCGGCGAGCGGATAGGTGGCGAAGTAGGCGTCGAACGAGTGGTTCTCCTGGAAGATCACCACAACATGCTTGATCGGCGTGACGGGCGCGGGCGGTTCGGCGGCCGGCGTCTCGCCCCGTCCGTAGAGCAGGGCGAACGCGGCGAGCCCGACGGCGATGCCAAGCGGCCAGGCGACCACGTGAAGCCGTCGCCCGAGACCCGCCGTCGCCACTTCGATCGTCCCTTTCGTCGGTGCGGTCAGGACCGCGCGCGGTGGACGAAGAGGTCGCTCGCCTTGGGTCGCGCGAGCTGCACCGCCGGCGGTCGCATCGCGTACCTGACGGGCCGCGCGTGGTCACCGTACTGCCGGTCGGCCGAGTACACGCGGCTGAACTTCCAGAGGCTCCGCACGAAGTTGGTCTGGCCCCGCAGCAACAGGCGCCCGGCGATCCCCGCCACCTCGCGGAGCGCGGCCCAGCCGAGGTGCTTCTTGTTGATCACGGCCTGCGTCCGCACCAGCTCCTCGTAGAAGCGCCGGAGCGGGAGCCGCGTCGGCAACACCGCGTGCTGCACGTCGAAGAGCCGGTAGTCGAGGGAGGCGAGCCGGCGGGACTCGGTGAACCAGCTCTCCGTGCCCGGATAGGGCGTGTTGACGGTGAGGTGGACGATCTCGGGGCGGCTGAGCGCCCACTCGCGCACGATGGCGAATCGTCGCTCGTCCCAGTCGGGGTCGGCGATGATGTTGACGGCGACCATGATGTCGAGGGCGCGCGCGACCTCGAGCGCCCGGAGGTTCTCGCTCGGCGTCACGCGCTTGCGGTGCAGCAGGAGCGCCTCCTCGTCGAGCGCCTCCACCCCGAGGAACATGTATTCGAGACCGAGCCGCTTCCAGTACGCGAAGACCTCCGGATGGCGGAGCAGCACGTCGCACCGGGTCTCGAGGTAGTACCGCTTGCGCACGCCGCGGCGCTCGAGCTCCTGGCCGATCGCGAAGCCGTGCTCGGGATGGATGAAGGCGACGTCGTCCACCAGGAAGACGTTCGGCTCCT
>JBKPBU010000038.1:0-3558 GCA_046727015.1 Candidatus Methylomirabilota bacterium
TGCCTGCGCTTTGAGACAAGCCCAGCCTAGGACCAATGTAGGAATGTAAGACCTGACCCCAAATTTGGTATCCTAGGATGCTCGTGAGCACACACCCATGAATATCTGCGTGGTCGGCACAGGCTATGTCGGGCTCGTCACCGGGGCGGTCTTCGCCGACCTGGGCAACGACGTGGTGTGCGTGGACAACGACCGCGCCAAGGTCGAGGCCCTCAAGGCCGGGCGCATGCCGATCTACGAGCCCGGCCTCGAGGAGATGGTCGCGCGCAACGCGGGTGACCAACGGCTGACATTCACCACGGACCTGGGCGCGGGCGTACGGCACGGAGACGTGATCTTCATCGCGGTCGGCACCCCGCCCAAGGCAACGGGCGAGACCGACCTGTCGCACGTCGAGGCGGTCGCGGCCGAGATCGGCCGGTGCATGGACCGCTACAAGGTCGTCGTCAACAAGTCCACTGTCCCGGTCGGCACGGGCGAGCTCGTCCGCGAGGTCATCGTCCGCCACCAGCCCCGCCCGGTCGAGTTCGACGTGGTGTCGAACCCCGAGTTCCTGCGCGAGGGCTCGGCCATCGAGGACACGCTCCGGCCGGACCGCATCGTCATCGGCGCGCCCACCCAGCAGGTCGCCATGACGCTCGTCGAGCTCTACGCGCCGATCGAGCGGCCCATGATCCTCACCGACCTGCCGTCGGCCGAGGTCATCAAGTACGCCTCCAACGCCTTTCTCGCCACCAAGATTTCCTTCATCAATGCCATCGCCAACATCTGCGAGGCCGCCGGCGCCGACGTGACGCAGGTCATGAAGGGCATGGGGCTCGACCCGCGGATCGGCGGCGCGTTCCTCCAGGCGGGTCTGGGCTACGGCGGCTCCTGCTTTCCCAAGGACGTGGACTCGCTCATTCATACGGCGGGGAGGCTCGGCTACGAATTCAAGCTCCTGCGCTCCATCGTGGAGATCAACCGCGAGCGCGCCGCGCACCTGGTCGAGACAATCACCAAGGCTCTCGGGCCCCTGGACGACAAGACGGTCGCCGTCCTCGGCCTGGCCTTCAAGCCGAACACCGACGACATGCGCGAGGCAAAGAGCGTGGAGGTCGTCCAGCTCCTCCACGCGGCCGGGGCGAGGATCCGCGCCTACGACCCGGCGGCCATGGGCAACGCGAAGCGGCTCCTGCCCGCCGCCGTCACGTTCAGCGACTCGCCCTACGAAGCGGCCGAGGGCGCCCACGCGGTGGTGCTGGTGACGGAGTGGAACGAGTTCAAATACCTCAATCTCGAGCGGCTGCGCGGCCAGCTCAAGCGCCCCGTGATCGTCGACGGGCGCAACCTCTGGGAGCCGGAGCGCATGCGACGCCTCGGCTTCGAGTACTACTCGGTCGGACGGAAGCCCGTCCTGCCGGTCTGAGAGCGCCCTCGTGAAGGTCCTCGTCACGGGCGGCGCCGGCTTCCTCGGCTCCCACCTCTGCGACTTCCTGCTGGGAAAGGGCTGCGAGGTGGTCTGCATGGACAACCTCCTGACGGGCTCGCTGGACAACATCGCGCACATCCAGGACGCGCGCTTCGTCTTCGTCGAGTACGACGTGACCAACTTCATCTCGATCAAGGGCGGAGTGGACTACGTGCTCCACTTCGCAAGCCCTGCCTCGCCCATCGACTACCTCGAGCTGCCCATCCAAACGCTCAAGGTGGGCTCGCTCGGCACCCACCGTGCGCTCGGGCTCGCGAAGGCCCGCCGCGCCAGGTTCCTCCTCGCCTCGACCTCGGAGGTCTACGGCGACCCCCTGGTGCATCCGCAGCGCGAAGACTACTGGGGCAACGTCAATCCCGTGGGGCCGCGCGGCGTCTACGACGAGGCCAAGCGCTTCGCGGAGGCCATGACCATGGCCTACCACCGCGTCCACGGGCTCGATACGCGCATCGTCAGGATCTTCAACACCTACGGCAGCCGGATGCGCCTCACGGACGGACGCGCGATCCCGACGTTCCTCCGGCAGGCGCTGCGCAACGAGCCCCTGACCGTCTACGGCGACGGCTCCCAGACGCGTTCCTTCACGTACGTCTCCGACCTCGTGGACGGTATCTGGCGGCTCATGCACTCGCCCGTCAACGACCCGGTCAATATCGGCAACCCGCGCGAGATGACCCTCCTCGAGCTGGCGAAGCTCGTCATCCAGGCGGCCGGCTCCACGAGCGAGATCGTCTTCCGCCCGCTGCCCGTCGACGACCCGAAGGTCCGCCAGCCCGATATCGGCCGGGCGCGGCGGCTGCTCGGGTGGGAGCCGGCCGTCGAGATCGAAGAGGGGCTCGCGCGCACGCTCGAGTGGTACTGCAAGCCCGGGCCCACCGCGTGAAGGTGCTCGTCACGGGCGGAGCGGGCTTCATCGGCTCCCACGTCTCCGACGCCTTCATCCGCGCGGGGCACGCGGTCACCATCGTGGACGACCTCTCCACCGGCAACCGCGCGTGGCTGCCCCCGAAGGCCGGCTTCCACGCGCTGGACATCCGGAGCGAGCGGCTCAGCGAAGTCTTCGCGGCCGAGAAGCCCGACGCGGTGGCCCACCTCGCCGCTCAGGCCTCGGTCGGCCGTTCCGTCACCGATCCCGCCTTCGACGCGTCGGTCAACATCGGCGGCGGGCTCAACCTGCTCGACTGCTGCCGGCGCTTCGGAGTGCGGCGGATGATCTACTCCTCGAGCGGGGGCGCCGGCTATGGCGACACGGACCTGATCCCAACGTCCGAGGAGCACCCGACCAGGCCGGCGTCGCCCTACGGGATCACCAAGGTCGCGATGGAACAATACGTTGCCGTGTGGGGTGCCCTTTGGGGTGTGAGCGGCATCTCTCTTCGCTACGCCAACGTGTACGGCCCGCGCCAGAATCCCCACGGCGAGGCCGGTGTGGTCGCCATCTTCTGCAGCCGCCTGCTGGCCGGCGAGCCGTTGGTGATCAACGGCGACGGTCACCAGACGCGCGACTTCGTCCACGTGAGCGACGTGGCGACGGCCAACCTGCTCGCCCTCGAGCACACGGACATCGCCGGACAGGTGAACATCGGAACGGGAGTCGAGACCTCCGTGAATGCCATCTGCGATGCGCTGACCAAAGCGGCAGGCTCAGGCGTCAAAGCCGTCCACGCCCCCGAGCGACCCGGCGAGCAGCGGCGCAGCTGCCTCTCTCCCAAGCTCGCCGAGCGCCTGCTCGGCTGGAGCCCGACCGTGCACCTTGACGACGGCCTGGCCCAGACACTGGACCACTTCAGGAAGGAGAGCGGACGATGATCGACGAGGAGCTGCGGGCCATCCTGGCCTGCCCGGCCTGCAAGGGTACCCTCATCTTCGAGGAGACGCGCATCATCTGCCAGCGGTGCCAGAAGGCCTACCCGATCCGCGACGGCATCCCGGTGATGCTCATCAGCGAGGCGCAGCCCTGGACACCGGGCACATAACCGCCGTCATCCTGGCCGGGGGCCAGGGCACGCGACTGCGCCCTCTGACGAGCTCCCGCCCCAAGCCTGTCGTCCCGTTGCTCAATATCCCGTTCCTGGCCTACCAGCTCG
>JBKPBU010000039.1:0-1414 GCA_046727015.1 Candidatus Methylomirabilota bacterium
GCCCACGACGCTTCCTTGGAGATCGTGGACTCGATGCCGTGCTTCTTGAAGAGGCCCAGCTCGTGGGCCATCACCACCGAGGAGCAGTCGGTGAGCGCGATGATCCCGAAGCGCATCTTGGGAGTCTCCGGGCCGTCGTCCGCGTAGGCGCCACCCGTCCAGCGCGCGGGCAGGCCCGCAAGGAGCGTGGCCGCCGCAGTGGTCTTGAGAAAATCTCTTCGGGTCGTGCGCATAAGTCCCCTTTCAAAAAAATTGGCGCCGATCCCTCTCGGGAGTCGGCGCCATCGCCGTCGGACAGACCTGCCGCATCGCAGGCTATGGTCCGACTAGAGCAACGTGCGTGCCATGGGAGTCCTGCGAAAAGCGGCAACCGTAACGTGCTGCCGGATCAGGGCAAGCGCGCATCGTGCCCACAACGTGGGCTGCTCAGGAATCGGGCTTGAGGGGCTCGAGGTGACTACTTTGAAGTCAGCGCGGCTCGAAGAGGACGGTCACCACACCCTGCGCAGCGCTCCGCTCGAGGATGCGCGTGCGGTGGGCGAGGAGTCGCAGCATGCGGTAGTTCTCGCCGAGGACCTCGGCGCGGAACCGCTTGATGCCGCGCTCGGTCCCCGCGCGAACGATCTCGTCGAGCAGCACCTGCCCCAGGCCCTGCCCCTGGTAACCGTCCGCGAGGACGAAAGCGACCTCGGCCGTCGCCTCACCGTCGGTGGGCTCGAAGCGTCCGACACCGACAAGCTCGACTCCCCCGACGGTCTCGCGTTCGGCGACCAGGGCCAGGCGACGCCGGTAGTCCACGTTGGCGAAGTAGTGCACCCAGTCGGTGGGCAGGCGCGGCATCACGGTGAAGAAGCGCTGGTAGGCCGTGCGTCGCGAGAGGCGATCGTAGAGCGCGACCAAGCGCGGCTCGTCATCGGGGCGGATGGGACGGATCCGGAGCGTCTCGCCGTTCTTGAGCCTGACGTCGCGCTCGAGCGCCGCCGGGTAGTCCTGGGGCGCTGTCATTCCAATCGCGTGCCTATCCAGCTCATCGAACATGGCATCCTCCATCGTAGCAGGAATGATGCCATGCGTCATTCGGGGGACCGAGGCTGATTTAGCTGTCTATCCGGGAAACAAGGGCAGGCACTGTGCGACATTACTCATCAGATGCTGCACAGCGGCTCTTCTACTTGATGGCTCCCGCCGTGAGGCCGGAGACGTAGTAGTCGAGGAAGAAGACGTAGAGGATGACGATGGGCACGGAGCCGAGGATGGCGCCCGCCATGAGCTCGCCCCAGAAGTAGATGTCGCCGCGGATCAGCTCGCTCGTGACTCCCACGCTGGCGGTGATCTGGTCGGAGGAGGACGTGAAGGTCAGCGCGTAGATGAACTCGTTCCACGACAGGGTGAAGGCGAAGAGCGTGGCGCAGAC
>JBKPBU010000040.1:0-3373 GCA_046727015.1 Candidatus Methylomirabilota bacterium
GTACGAGGTGGGCTCGCCCATCCCCTGGCATCCGGGCGCGCAGCGGTACTTCGAGGAGAAGGGGCTCAAGCCCAAGTAGCCCATGTCGCCGCGGAGCCGCACGCTCGCGCTCGTCGCCCTCCTCGTCGCGGCGGCGGGCCCCCTCTCGGCGGCACCGCCCCGCACGGCGCGCGGGGCGACGCGCGAGCTCCTCCTCGAGAACCCCGAGCGCGGCACGGTCCTCCGTGTCCGGCTCCGGCCGGGCGAGGTCTTCTCCGTGGTGTACCACCACTCCATCTACGACCAGCCGGTCACGGAGGACTTCGTGCTCGACGAGGAAGGGCGCATCGTGCTCCAGGCGGTGACGAGCCCGAGCGCGGCCGTGCGAGAGTACTTCGGCATCACCTCCGCGGGCGAGCGGCACGCCATGGCGCGCACCATGACCGAGATCGTCTTCCGCATCGCCACCGGGACGGCGCAGCGCCTCCGCGCAGGCGGCGTGGAGCGCTCCTTCCTCGAGCTCGGCGAGCACGGCGACCGGCTCGTCCTGCGGGCCCATCCTCCATGACCACCTCGACCTCCGGCGAGCCCGTCCCGCAGGACGTCGTCGTCGGCGAGGAGGCCAAGAAGAAGGCCGAGGAATTCGTGGAGCAGGAGGAGGGCGCGGTCCGCCGCTTCACCGGCAGGACCGAGGTCCTCGTGGCGGTGGTGGCGATCGCCATGTCGCTCTACCACCTGTACGCCGCCTACGCGATCATCCCCGCCCACATCCTGCGCGCCACCCACCTCGGGTTCGTGCTCTTCCTCCTCTACCTGCTCTTCCCCGCCGTGCGCTCGCAGCGGGACCGCATCCGCTGGCACGACGTGGTGCTGGCGCTGCTCGGCGTCGCCACCATCGCCTATCTGCTCTTCGACTTCGACGAGTTCATCGAGCGGGCGGTCGAGCCCACCCGGCTCGACCTCGTCTTCGGCGTGATCCTCATCCTGCTCGTGCTGGAGGGCGTGCGCCGCACCTCGGGGCTCATCCTGGCCGGGGTGGTGGCGGCCTTCATCGTCTACGCCTTCGCCGGGCCGTGGATCCCCGCGCCGTTCACGCACCGTGGATACGACGTGGAGCGCCTCGTGGGGCAGCTCTACATGACGCTGGAGGGCATCTTCGGCACGGCCCTCGACGTGTCGGCCACGTTCATCATCCTCTTCACAATCTACGGCGCGGTCCTCGCCTACTCCGGCGCGGGCGAGTTCTTCATCGACTTCTCGCTCGCGGTGACGGGCGGCAAGCGCGCCGCCGCCGGCCGGACCATCGTGCTCTCCTCGTTCCTGCTCGGCGGCCCCTCTGGCAGCGGCGTCGCCACCACCGTCACCATCGGCTCGGTGGCCTGGCCCATGTTGGCCAAGGCCGGCTATCCCCGGAACGCCGCGGGCGGCCTGCTCGCCGCGGGGGGCCTGGGCGCCATCATCTCGCCGCCGGTGCTGGGCGCGGCCGCCTTCCTCATCGCCGAGTTCCTGAAGATCTCGTACCTCGACGTGATCTTCATGGCCACCATCCCCACCTGCCTCTACTACCTGGGCCTCTTCCTGATGGTGGAGCTCGACGCGCGCCGGCTCGGCGTGAAGGACGTCGACCTCAGGCCGAAGCAGGGCCTGTGGCCCATGATCAAGCAGCGCGGATTCCACTTCACCTCGCTCGTCGCCATCATCGCCTTCATGCTCTGGGGCTTCAGCCCCATCATCGCCGTGTTCTGGGCCATCCTCCTCGCCGCAGCGCTCTCCTTCCTGCGCAAGGAGACGGCGCTCCGCTTCTGGCCGAGCGACGTCCCGCTTCACAAGACGCGCATGGCCACGGCGCTCCAGGCGGGCTCGGTCGGCGTGCTGGCGGTGGCGGCCACCTGCGCCGCGGCCGGCATCATCGTGGGGGTCGTGACGCTGACCGGCCTGGGGCTCAAGTTCAGCACCATCGTCATCCAGTTCGCGCACGGCAACCTGTTCCTCACCGCCGTCTTCACCTCGCTGGTGGTCTGGGTGGTGGGCCTCGCCGTGCCGGTGACGGCGAGCTACATCATCTGCGCGGTGATCGCGGCGCCGGCGCTCACGAAGCTCGGCGTCCCCGACTTCGCCGCGCACATGTTCATCTTCTACTACGCGGTGCTCTCCGAGGTGTCGCCGCCCACCGCGCTCTCGCCCTTCGCGGCGGCCGCCATCACCGGAGGCGATCCTTACAAGACGACGATGCAGGCCTGGAAGTACACCCTGCCCGCCTTCCTCGTGCCCTTCTGCTTCGTGCTCGATCCCTCCGGCGTGGGCCTCCTCCTCAAGGGCAACTGGCTCGACATCGCCCACGTCACCGTCACCGCGGCCGTCGGCATCGCCGCGCTCGCCTGCGGCGTGCAGGGGTGGATGCTCGTGCGCGCGGGGCGGATCGAGCGCGTCCTGTTCATCCTGGCGGGGCTCCTGCTCGTCTACCCCACGCCTGCGGCGGACGTCGCCGGCATCGTCCTCGTCCTCGTGGCGGTGGCCATCCAGTGGCGGAAGCGGCGCGCGCCCCCGCCCGCTCCCGCCCCGGCGTGAGGGCGAGCCGCTCGCTCACGACTCGTCGGTCACCGCCCGCGCGTCGATCTCGTACCTGGCGAGCCAGCGGACCACCTGCGTCCGGTGTTTTCCCAGGACGCGGGCCACGGCGTTGACGTTTCCACCTTGTTCGCGCAGGTGCTGCACGAGCTCGTCGCGGTGCTTGATCTCCTCCGGCGTCAGCTCGCGCTTCTCCGGCGGCTGGCGGCCCGTCACCGCCGGAGGAAGGTGCCCCGCGTCGATGGGCCCGGCCTCGCTCAGCGCCAGCGCCCCCGCGAGTGCCTGTTCGAGCTCGCGCACGTTCAGTGGCCACGAGTGCTCGAGGAGGGCCTCTGTCGCATCGGGCGTGAAGCTCACGTCACCTCGATCTGGCGCGAGCTTGCGGAGCAAGAGAGCGATCGGGAGCGGTATGTCCTCCGGTCGTTCGCGCAGCGGAGGAAGGTGCAGCGTCACCCCGTTGAGCCGCGCGAGCAGATCGTGGCGGAAGCGCTGCAACCACAAGCGGAGGGATGTCCAGCGCAGGACAGCGAGGCAGCTGCCCACGGGGCGGGAGGCGGCCGGTCGGTTAGAGGGGGACTCGCGTGGCCGGCGACGGGCACGGTCCTTCGGGGGACCCTGCATGGGAAAGCGCGTTCTGGCGGTCCTGATCTCGACTCTGGTCCTCGGCGCCTGCCGGTCACGGTCACCGCCTCCCCCACCGCCCGTACCCACGGTGCAGGTGGTCCCGGTGGTGCAGCAGGACGTCCCTGTCTTTCACGAGTGGATCGGGAACCTCGACGGGTTCGTCAACGCCGAAATCAAGCCTCAGGTCACCGGCTACGTGATG
>JBKPBU010000041.1:0-1005 GCA_046727015.1 Candidatus Methylomirabilota bacterium
GAGAAGCCCAGCTCGCCCAGGATCTCGTCGGTGTGCTGGCCGATGTCCGGCGAGGCCGTGCGCACCGAGGGCTGCGTGCGCGAGAACGTCACGGGCGGCCGCTGGAGGCGCAGCTCGCCCAGCGCGTGATGCTTGACCGGCACCGCAAGACCCAAGTGCTGGACCTGCTCGTTCTCGAAGGTCTCCTTGACGTTGAGGATGGGGCCCGACGGCACGCCCTTGGCGTTCAGCAGCTCCACCCACTCGGCGCTCGTCTTGCGCGCCGTCGCCTTCTCGAGCTCGACGTTCAAGGCCTTGCGGTTCTTCGAGCGGTCGGGCGCCATCTTGAAGCGGGGATCCTCCAGCAGCGGCTCGGTGCCCAGGGCCTCGCAGAGCCGGCGGAACATGTGCTGGCCGGAGGCGGCGATATTGATGTGGCCGTCGGAAGTCTTGAACACGCCGGTCGGAATACCGGTCGGATGGTCATTGCCGGCCTGCGGCGGGATGGTGCCCTCGATGAGCCAGCGCGCGGCCTGGAAGTCGAGCATGGTCACCATGGCCTCGAGCAGGGACGTGTGCACCCACTGGCCCTTGCCCGAGCGCTCGCGCTCGATGAGCGCGCCCAGGACGCCCTGCGCGAGAAAAATGCCGGCGGTCAGGTCCGCGATGGGAACGCCGACGCGCACGGGCCCCTGTCCGGGCAGCCCCGTCACCGACATGAGCCCGCCCGTGCCCTGCGCGATCTGATCGTAGCCGGGCCGGTCGCGATACGGACCGGTCTGGCCGAAGCCCGAGATGCTGGCGTAGATGAGCCGCGGGTTCAGCTTCGACAGCGTCTCGTAGTCGATCCCGAGCCGGTGCTTGACGTCGGGGCGGAAGTTTTCCACGACGACGTCGGCCTTGGCCACCAGCCGCTTGACGATGTCGATCCCGGCCGGCGACTTGAGGTCGAGCGTCATGGAGCGCTTGTTGCGGTGCAGGTTCTGCGAGTCGAAGCCGCGGCGCACGAAGTCGCCCTCGGTGTCC
>JBKPBU010000042.1:0-1385 GCA_046727015.1 Candidatus Methylomirabilota bacterium
CGCGCGCGACCGTGAGAAGAACCGCCTCGCGCGCTTCGTGCTCGACGAGATGCTCGACAACTGGGACATCGCCACCGCCGAGCGGCGCCCCATGTGCGCCGACACGGGTCTGCCCCGCTACTACGTCAAGCTGGGCAACGAAGCCGTCGTCGAAGGCGGCCTGGTCGCTCTCGAGCGCGCGCTCAGGCGGGCGACGGCCGACGCCACTGCCTCGATCCCGCTCCGTCCGAACCGCGTGCACCCGCTGACGCGCGAGGACCAGAACAACAACGTCGGCTACCACGCCCCCGAGGTGACCTACTCGATCGAGCCCGGCGGCGACTGGCTCGACCTGACCACGGTCCACAAGGGCGGGCTCTTTGGCACCGACTGGCGCATGCTGTTCCCCGGCGACGGGCTTCCGGGCATCAAGCGCTTCTTCGTGGACACGCTGGTAGAATCGGGGAAGCGCGGGCTCGCGTGCCAGCCCGCCATCGTGGGCATCGGCATCGGCGGCTCGAAGGATACGTGCATGCGGCTCGGCAAAGAGGCGGCGTGTCTCCGGGCGGTCGGTAGCCGCAACCCGGATCCGTCCGCCGCCGCGCTCGAGGACGAGCTGACGGCGCTCGGCAACCACATCGGCATCGGCGCCATGGGCTTCGCCGGCACCTCCATGGTGGTGGCGACCCACGTCGAGCTCGCGCACACGCACACGGGCGGCATGCCGATCGCCATGCACCAGTTCTGCCTGTCCTCGCGCCGCGCGACGGCGCGCCTCCACCCGACCGGCACGGTCGAGGTCAGGACGGACCCGGCGTGGTTCACCGATTACTACCGGCGACAGGGCATCGAATGACAGAGATCCGGTGCCTCGACGACGTGGAGATGAACGAAATCCAGCTCACGACTCCCATCACGGCCGAGGCGATTCGCTCGCTCAAGCTCGGCGACGTGGTGTATCTCTCGGGCGCGCTCTACACGGCGCGCGAGGGCGTGTACCGCCAGGTCGTCGAGAAGAACGTGCCGCTGCCCGCCGGCGTCCGCGAGCTGACCAACGTCAACTTCCACTGCTCGCCCGCGGCCTCGGTGCGGCCCGACGGGTCCTATGCCGTCGAGGCCGTGACGGCCACGGCGTCCTTCCGCTTCGGCAAGTCCATGACGGCCTGGTTCGAGCGCTCCGGGGCCAAGGTCATCGTGGGCAAGGCCGGACTCACCGAGCTGGCGTATCGCGAATGGTTCGTGCCCCACGGCGCCGTGTACCTGACGACGGTCGGCTACGGCCTGGGCGCCATGTACGGACGGAGCATCAAGCGCGTCATCGACGTCCACTGGCTGAAGGAGCTGGGTATCGCCCAGGCGCTCTGGGTGCTCGAGGTGGACAAGATCGGGCCGTTTCTCGTCGAAGG
>JBKPBU010000043.1:0-1442 GCA_046727015.1 Candidatus Methylomirabilota bacterium
CACGTGAGACATGCGCTCCGCGGCGCGCCCTACGAGATACTTCGCGGGCTGGCGGACATGGTCATGGAGTTCGCGCTCACCGCGAAGGCGAAACCGTGACCCCCGGCACGCTCTACGTCGTCGCCACGCCCATCGGCAACCTCGAGGACATCACGCTCCGGGCCCTCCGCGTGCTGAAGGAGGTCGGCCTCGTCGCCTGCGAGGACACGCGCCGCACGCGGACGCTCCTCACCCACTTCGGCATCCACGTGCCCGTCACGAGCTACTTCGAGCACAACAAGCTCGCCAAGGGGCCGGCCATCCTCAAGACGCTCCGCGAGGGCAGGTCGGTGGCGCTCGTCACCGACGCGGGCACGCCCGGCATCTCGGATCCCGGCTTCCTGCTCGTGCGGGAGGCGAGAGCGGCCGGCATCCCCGTGGTGCCCGTGCCCGGTCCCTCGGCGGTGGTGACGGCGCTCTCGGCCGCGGGCATACCCGCCGACAGCTTCGTCTTCGACGGCTTCCTGCCCGTCAAGCCGGGCAAGCGGATTCACAGGCTCGAAGCGCTCCGAGATCTCGAGATGACCATCGTCTGCTACGAGTCGCCCCACCGCATCCTCGCCACGCTCGAGGCGATCGGCCAGGTGTTCGGCGAGGTCGAGATCGTCGCCGCGCGCGAGCTGACCAAGCAGTTCGAGGAGATCGTCCGCGGCACGCCGGGAGCGCTTCGGGAAGGCTTCGCCGCGGACGCGGTCAGGGGAGAATTCACGCTCGTCATCCCGTATACTAGAGGTCCATGTCCATCCCCAAAGCCCTGACGATCGCCGGCTCGGATTCGGGCGGCGGCGCGGGCGTGCAGGCGGATCTCAAGACCTTCTCGGCCTACCGTGTCTTCGGCATGTCCGTCATCACGGCGGTGACGGCGCAGAACTCGATGGGAGTCCAGACCGTCGAGTGCCTGTCGCCTGCGCTCGTCGCCAGCCAGCTCGCGTCCGTCCTGGAGGACTTCGGCGCCGACGCCGCCAAGTGCGGCATGCTCGGCACCGAAGCTAACGTTCTCGCGGTGGCGACCGGTTTGCGCGCGCGGCCGGTGGAGCGGCTGGTGGTCGATCCGGTCATGGCCGCCACGTCTGGCGACGCGCTCCTCGAGGCCGGTGCCGTCCGCGCGGTCACGACATCGCTCCTCCCTCTGGCCCTCGTGGTGACCCCCAACCTGCCCGAGGCCGAGATGCTGGCGGGCATGCCGGTGTCGAGCCGGGCCGACATGGAGGAAGCCGCGCGCCGCATCCACAAGCTGGGGCCGCGCCACGTGCTGGTCAAGGGCGGGCACCTCAAGGGCGACGCGGTGGATCTCCTGTACAACGGCCGCGAGTTCACGGCCTTCCAGGCGCCGCGCGTCGAGTCCGACAATACCCACGGCACCGGCTGCACGTTCTCGGCGGCCATCACCGCGGGGCTCGCCC
>JBKPBU010000044.1:0-1838 GCA_046727015.1 Candidatus Methylomirabilota bacterium
GTGGACCGCAAGGCCATCCTGGACAACATCCTCGAGGGCTCGGCGGTGCCGGCGCGCGGCGTGCTGGCGCCGAGCGTCTTCGGCTTCAAGGACATGCAGCTCGACCGGCTCTATCCCTACGACCGCGCGAAGGCCAAGGCCCTGCTGGCCCAGGCCGGCTGGACGCCCGGACCCGACGGCGTGCTCCACAAGGGCGCGCAGCGGCTGTCGCTGTCCTGGCTGGCGGCGCGCGGGCGGTATCCCAAGGACGGCGAGATCACCGAGGCCATCCAGGCCATGTTCAAGGAGGTGGGCGTCGAAGCGAAGGTGCAGTTCCTGGAATGGGCGACCGTCTTCACCCAGTTCCGCTCAGCCAGCTTCAACCACCAGATGTTCACCCTGGGGTGGGTGACCTCGAACGCCGACGCGGACTACTCGCTCTACGCGCTCTTCCACTCCAAGCAGGTGCCGCCGACGGGGTGGAACACCTCGCGCTACGCCAACCCCAGGGTGGACACGCTCGTCGAGCAGGCTCGCCGGAGCATGAACCAGGCCGAGCGCGAGAAGCTCTACGGTGAGACGCAGGACATCCTCGCCAAGGAGATGGTGTGGATCCCCGTGTACAACACCAAGGAGATCGTGGTCACGCGCGCGAACGTCAAAGGTTTCACCGTGCACCCGGTCGAGTACAACCTCTGGCTCGGGAAGACCTGGCTCGACAAGTAGCGCTCGAAGGCGTGATGGCTCCTGAGGGGCGGTCGTGCTGATCTTCGTCGCGCGCCGCCTGCTGTTGGCGATACCGGTGCTGCTGGGCGTGGTCTTCGTGGTGATGCTGACCGTGGAGCTCATCCCCGGCGACGCGGTCGCCCTCATGCTGGGCGAGCACGCCACGCCCGAGGCCGTCGCCAAGCTCCGCGACTACCTCGGCCTCGACAAGCCGCTCCTGGTCCGCTACGTGGGCTATGTCGGGCGGGTGGCGCGCGGAGATCTCGGGCGCTCCATCCAGCAGAACCGGCCCGTGACGGACGAGCTCGCCGACGCCTGGCCCGCCACGCTCGAGCTGACCGTGGCCGCCCTCCTCATCGCGGCGACGGCCGGCATAGCCGCCGGCGTCGTCTCCGCCGTTTGGCCGAACTCGCTCTTCGACGCCGTCGCCCGCGTAGGCTCGCTCTTCGGCCTCTCGATGCCCGTTTTCTGGACGGGCCTCGTCCTCATCGTGGTCTTCGCGCTCTGGCTGCCGTGGCTGCCCGTTGGGGGAGAGGGTGGGCCGTCCCACCTCGTCCTGCCCGCAGTGACGCTCGCGCTGCCGTCGCTCGCGATGGTGGCGCGCATGACGCGGTCGAGCGTGCTCGAAGTGCTTCGCGAGGACTACGTGCGCACCGCGCGCGCCAAGGGCGTCGCCGAGCGCCTCGTGGTCGGCAAGCACGCCTTGCGTAATGCAGCGATTCCCATCCTGACGCTCCTCGGGCTCCAGGCTGGTCAGCTCATGGGCGGCGCCGTCCTGACGGAGACCGTGTTTTCCTGGCCCGGGCTGGGGCGACTCATGGTGAAGGCGATCTTCGCCCGCGACTACGTGCTGCTGCAGGGTGCCGTGCTCGTCTTCGCCCTCGCCTTCGTCGTGATCAACCTCGCGGTGGACCTCGCCTACGGTGCGCTGGATCCGCGCATCGCGCGCCAGGGATAGCGGCCGTGACGTCGACGGTGAGCGCGATGCCGGCACCGGCGGTCACGCCCGCCACGCTGTCCGCCGATACGTGGCAGCGCTTTCGGCGCAATCGCCTGGCGCTGGCCGGGCTGGTGGTGGTGGTGTTGCTCGCGGTGGCGGCCGCGGGCGCGCCGTGGCTGGCCCCCGCCGATCC
>JBKPBU010000045.1:0-4143 GCA_046727015.1 Candidatus Methylomirabilota bacterium
GACCGGCAAGAAGGTCGTGATCAACACCAAGGGAGCGGTCGACTCGGTCAAGTTCATGCAGTCGTTCTGGAAGGACTCGTGCGACGAGGGCGGCCTGGCCTGGGACGACACGAACAACAACCGCGCCTTCCACGCGGGCGAAATCTCGGCCACGCTGAACGGCGCCAGCATCTACATCGTGGCCAAGCGGCAGAAGGAGAAGATCAAGGACGAGAAGGGCGAGCCGATGTATCTCGACATCGGCCACGCGCCGCTGCCGGCCGGGCCCTCGGGCGCCTACCTGCTCTTCCTCAACCAGTCGGACGCGATCATGAAGTACGGAAAGAACCAGAAGCTCGCGAAAGACTTCCTCCGCTGGATCCACAAGTCGGACAACTACGGCAAGTGGTTCACGTCGCAGGAGGGGTACAGCGTCGGTGCCACGAAAGCCTGGGAGAACAACCCCATGTGGGGCAAGCTCGACGAGCCGCTCAAGATGTTCCGGACCGCGGCGCGCAACACGCGGCTCTTCGGCTACGCCGGGCCCTCGACGGCGCACGCGACCGAGGCCTTCACCAAGTACGTCGTCACGGACATGTACGCCAAGGCCGTCCAGGGCATGAAGGCCGAGGACGCCGTCAAGTGGGCCGAAGGCGAGCTCAAGAAGATCTACGAGGCCTAACCGTCCGCACAGCATGGAGGGGTCTATGACGACTCCGACACGAGACCGCGCACAGACGGCATCGCACAGCGTGGACCGCCGCTCTTTCCTCAAGGGGGCCTCGGCCGCCGCAGGCATCGCGGCGGTCGGGCTCGAGGGAATCCTGGCCGCCGGGCGCGCGCCGGCGTTCGCCCAGGGTACCAAGGTCCACATGGTCCGTTGGGTGGACTTCATTCCCGAAGCCGATCTCGAGCTGAAGCGCCAGGCGCCCGAGGCCTCCAAGGCCCTCGGCGCCGAGGTCGTCATCGAGTTCATCAACGCCAACGATCTCCAGGCGCGAATCACCGCAGCCATCCAGTCGGGCTCGGGCGCCGACATCATCCAGATGCTCTGGAACTGGCCGCAGCTCTACGCCAACGGCCTTGTGGACGTGTCCGACGTCGCCGAGCCCATCGGCAAGGCCCAGGGCGGCTACTACGAGGTCTTCAACAGCACGGCAAAGGTCCACGGCCGGTGGCTCGCCGTCCCACACGGGACGGGCGGGAACGCGATCGCCTACCGCCGCTCCTGGCACGCCGAGATCGGTGTCAAGGAGTTCCCGAAGACCTGGGACGAGTGGCGCGAGGTGGGCAAGAAACTCAAGGCCAAGGGCAAGCCGGTGGGCCAGGCGCTCGGCCATAGCTTCGGCGACCCGCCGACCTTCGCCTATCCCCTCCTCTGGGACTTCGGAGGCGCCGAGGTGGATACAACCGGCAAGAAGGTCGTCATCAACCGCAAGGGCGCCATCGACTCGGTGAAATTCATGCAGGCCTTCTGGAAGGATGCCTGCGACGAGGGCGGCCTCGCCTGGGACGACACCAACAACAACCGCGCCTTCCACGCCGGCGAGATCAGCTCGACGCTCAACGGCGCGTCGATCTACATCGTGGCCAAGCGGCAGCAGGACAAGCTCAAGGACGACAAGGGCGAGCCGCTCTACCTGGACATCGAGCACGAGGCTCTCCTCCCGAAGGGCCCGGCCGGCCAATTCGCCCTCTACGGCGCCTTCCAGCACGCCGTCATGAAGTATTCGAAGAACCAGAAGCTGGCGAAAGACCTTCTCAAATGGATGCACCAGAAGGAAAACTACGGGAAGTGGTTCCAGATCAACGAGGGCTATACCGTCGGCGCCACCAAGATGTGGGAAGAGGATCCGATGTGGGGCCGGGTCGACAAGCCCCTGCAGATCTTCCGGCAGGCGGCGCGCCAGACGCGGATGCTGGGCTACCCGGGGCCGGCTTCGGCCAAGGCCACGGAGTCCTACACGAAGTACATCATCGTGGACATGTACGCCAAGGCCGTCCAGGGCACGAAGGCCGAGGACGCCGTGAAGTGGGCCGAAGGCGAGCTCAAGAAGATCTACGAGTCCTGATCTGCGGCCTAACGAACTGAAGGAGGAGTCCATGACCGCAGTGAACCGCCGGACTTTCATCAGGAGCTCCGCGGCCGCCGGGTTGGCTGCGGCCGCGGGGATCGAGGGCATCCTGGCCGCGCGCCGCGCGCCGGCATTTGCCCAGGGCACGCGGCTCAACATCGTTCGCTGGGTCGACTTCATCCCCGCCTGCGACGTCGAGCTCAAGCGCCAGGCGGTCGAGGCCTCGAAGGCGCTCGGCGCCGAAGTCGTCTTCGAGTTCATCAACGCCAACGACATCCAGGCACGCGTCACCGCCGCCATTCAGTCGGGTGGCGGACCGGACATCATGCACATGCTGCACAACTGGCCGCATCTCTACGCCAATGGGCTCCTCGACGTCAGCGACCTCGCGGCGTGGCAGACCAAGGAGCAGGGCCCCTTTTACGCGCAGTCCGAGTCGTACGTCAAGGTGGGCGGCAAGTTCATGGCCCTGCCCCACAGCATCGTGCCGGGGCTCATCGCCTACCGGAAGTCGTGGTTCGACGAGATCGGCGCGAGCACGTTCCCCAAGACGTACGACGATCTGCGGCAGGTCTCGGCGAAGCTCAAGAAGAAGGGCCACCCGTACGGGCAGACCCTGGGCCACACCTTCGGCGACGCCCCGGCTTGGGCGTACCCGCTCCTGTGGAACTTCGGCGGCGCGGAGACCGACAAGAACGCGAAGACGGCGATCGACAGCAAGGGCTCCATCGAGGCCGTCAAGTTCATGCAGGCCTTCTGGAAGGATTCCTGCGACGAGGGCGGCTTGGCCTGGGACGACACGAACAACAACCGCGCGTTCCTCGGCGGCGAGATCTGCGCCACCTTGAACGGCGCGTCGATCTACATCGCAGCCAAGCGCGGGCAGGACAAGATCAAGGACGAGAAGGGCGAGCCGCTCGTGCGGGACATCCAGCACGCCCGGCTTCCCTCCGGGCCCGCCGGCACGTGGAGCTACCACACCGCGTTCTCGCACGGCGTGATGAAGTACACGAAGAATCCCAAGCTCGCCAAGGACTTCCTCAAGTGGATGCACGGCAAGGAGCAGTACGGCAAGTGGTTCCAGGTCGCCGAGGGCTTCTCCATCGGCTCGACGAAATCCTGGGAGCAGAGCCCGCTGTGGACGACGATCGACGAGCCCATGAAGGGATTCAAGACGGCCGCCGACAACTCGCGCGTCATCGGGTTCGCCGGCCCGCCATCGGCCAAGGCGACCGAGGTCTATACCAAGTACGTCGTCGTGGACATGTTCGCCAAGGGCGTGCAGGGCACGAAGGCAGAAGACGCCGTCAAGTGGGCGGCGGGCGAGCTGGGGAAGATCTACGGATAACAACCTGAAGAAGCCCATCGCCGGCGGGTCGGGCGGCGCCGCGGAGATCGCGGCCGCGCTGCCTCGCGCCGACTCCTCCCAGCCCGGGCGGATGACCCGCTGGCTCGAGAACGAGCGCCTGCTCGCGGCGCTGCTGCTGGCGCCGGCCCTCCTGCTGCTCGGGCTCTTCATCGCCTACCCGTTCATCATGGGCGTGTGGCTGTCGCTGTCCAGCACGAGTGTCGGCAATGTCGGCGAGTTCGTCGGACTCAAGAACTTCATCAAGGCGTGGAACGACTCCATCTTCCAGACCGCGTTCTGGAACACGAGCTTCTACACGTTCTGGGCAACGATCTTCAAGCTGACGCTCGGCATGTGGCTGGCGCTGCTGCTCAACCGGACCTTCCGGGGGAAGCGCATCGTGCGGGCCTCCATGCTCCTCCCCTTCATCGTGCCGACCGTGCTCAGCACCTTCGCCTGGCGCTGGATGTTCGACCCGACGTTCAGCGTGCTCAACTGGATGCTCTACCAGGGCGGCTTCATCACGACGAAGCTGCCCTTCCTGTCCGACGGCACCTACGGCATGTGGTGCGCCATCGTCATCAACACCTGGCGCGGCATGCCGTTCTTCGCCATCACGCTCCTGGCGGGACTGCAGACCATCAGCCCTGATCTCCAGGAGGCAGCGTCGCTCGACGGCGCGAACGGCTGGTATCGCTTCTGGCACGTGACCTGGCCGCTGCTGAAGCCCGTGACCGTGGT
>JBKPBU010000046.1:0-1066 GCA_046727015.1 Candidatus Methylomirabilota bacterium
GCGGCGTACTTCGCCATCGCGGGCTTCTGCGTGCTGCTGGTGACGCTGGGCGCCGGTGCCCTCTTCCACGGGCGGCACGGCTCGTGATCGACGCGCTGTTCGTCGCCGGCCTGTCCCACCGCACGGCGCCGCTCGACGTCCGGGAGCAGCTGGCTCTCGAGGCGGACAAGCTGCGTGAGGTGTTGTCCGACCTCGCCGGGAGCGGGGTCTGCTCGGAGCTCATGATCCTCTCCACGTGCAACCGCGTCGAGATCTATGGCGTGGCGGACGTGGCCGGCGAAGCGCGCGGCGCCGCCTTCCGCCGGTTGGGTGCCCAGCGGGGCCTGGACCTCCAGGCGCTCGAGCCCCTTCTCTACACGGTGACGGGCGCCGAGGCGATCCGGCACGCCTTCCGGGTTGCCGCCAGCCTCGACTCGATGGTCCTGGGCGAGCCCCAGATCCTGGGCCAGGTCAAGGATGCCTTCGCCCTTGCCCAATCATGCCGAACGGTAGGGCCGACGCTACACGCGCTGATGAGCCAGGCATTCGCCGTGGCCAAGCGCGTGCGCACGGACACGGAGATCGGGCGCTACGCCGTGTCCGTGTCTTTCGCCGCCGTCGAGCTGGCCCGGAAGATCTTCGGCAGCCTCGGGGGGAAAGCGGTGCTGCTGATCGGAGCGGGCGAGATGGGCGAGCTGGCGGCGCGACACCTCCAGGACCAGGGGGCGCTGCCGCTCTACGTCGCCAATCGGACATGGGGTCGCGCCCAGGAGCTGGCGCGGGACCTCGCCGGCACCCCCGTCAGGTACGAAGACGTGACCGCGGTCATGGCCGAGGTGGACATCGTCATCACCTCGACGGCTGCCCCCGAGCCCATCGTCCGCGCGGCGGACGTCGAAGCCGTGCTGCGCGCGCGTCACGCCCGCCCGCTCTTCTTCGTCGACATCGCCGTGCCGCGCAACGTCGAGCCGGCCGTCAACGATCTCGACAACGCTTTCTGCTACGACATCGACGACCTGCGCTCGGTGGTCGAGTCGAACCTGCGCGAGCGCCAGCGCGAAGCGCAGCGGGGCGAGGCGCTCGTGGA
>JBKPBU010000047.1:0-2985 GCA_046727015.1 Candidatus Methylomirabilota bacterium
GAAGGACGGTCTCCAGTACACGTTCAAGCTCCGCCGCGGCATCGTTTTCCACGACGGCACCCCGCTCAATGCCGAGGCCGTGAAATTCTCGATCGAGCGCCAGATCAACCCCAATCATCCCGCCTACAAGCTCGGCAAGTACCCCTTCGCCAACTACTTCTTCGGCAACGTGAAGGCCGTCGAGGTGCTGAGCGACGAGCGCGTGGCGTTTCTCCTGAACGAGCCGCGGGCGTCCTTCCTGGCCGTTCTCACGGCCGGCGCGGCGTCCATCGTGAGCCCGACCGCGGTGATGAAGTGGGGCCCCGACTATCCGAACCATCCGGTGGGCACGGGCCCCTTCCGCTTCGCCTCGTGGGACCGCGGCCAGCGCGTCGTGCTCGAGAGGAACCCGGGCTACTGGAAGTACCCCGTGAAGGTGGAGCGCGTCATCTACCGGCCCATCGTGGAGGATCAGGCGAGATTGACGGAGCTTCTCACCGGAGGCCTCGATCTCATCGTCGGGGTTCCCGCGGACAACGTCGCTCAGCTCGAGAAGAATCCCAAGATCACGCTCCTCAAGCAGGTAGGCGCGCACGTCTGGTATCTCGGGATGAACAACCAGAAGAAGCCCTTCGACGACAAGCGCGTGCGCCAGGCGCTCAACTACGCCGTCAACAAGGACGCCATCGTCAACGACGTGCTCAAGGGTACCGGCGCCGCGTCGAAGGGCCCCGTGCTCCCGGGCACGTGGGGCGCCGACGGCGCGCTCAAGGCGTACCCGTACGACCCCGAGCGGGCGAAGAAGCTCCTGGCCGAGGCGGGCTATCCCAACGGCTTCACCACGACCTTGTGGGTGCCGGAATCGGGCTCGGGCATGCAGGCGCCCGTCGCCATGTCGACCGTCATGCAGTCGAACCTCAAGGCGGTCGGTGTCAACGTGTCGCTGCAGACGATGGAATGGGGCGCGTATCTCGCCAAGCTGCGCACGAAGGAGCAGGAGCTCTTCGCGCTGTCGTGGATGGCGGGGACGGAAGACCCCGACATGGTCATGTACCCGCTCCTGCACTCGAGCCAGTGGACGCCGGTCGGCCCCAATCGGGCGCTGTACAAGAACGCGCGCTTCGACGCGCTCCTCGTGCAGGCGCGCCTGACCACCGACCAGGCCAAGCGCGCGCAGCTCTACAAGGAGGCCCAGCGCATCCTGATCGACGACGCGCCGTGGGTCTTCGTGGACCACGAGATCCAGATCGCGGCGCTGACCAAGCGCGTCCAGGGGTTCAAGCTCCACCCGAGCTTCGACCTGCGCGTGGAGACGATCTCGCTCAAGTGAGCCCTCGCGCGTGAGGGGCTACATCGCGCGCCGGCTCCTCCTGCTCGTCCCCGTCCTGCTGGGCGTGTCCATCGTCGTCTTCATGGTGCTCCATCTCTCGCCGGGCGACCCGGCCGAGATCATGCTGGGCTCCCAGGCGACGCAGGAAGACCTGGCTCGGCTGCGCCTCGAGCTCGGGCTGACGGAGCCGCTCCACGTCCAGTACCTCCGGTGGATGGGCCACGTGCTGCGCGGCGACCTCGGGCGCTCGCTCTGGATGAAGCGGCCCGTGCTGGACGAGGTGCTCCGCCGTTTTCAGGCGACGCTCGTGCTGACCGCGAGCGCGCTGCTGCTCTCGACGCTCGGCGGGATCGTGCTCGGCGTGGCCTCGGCCATGCGCCCGCACTCGTGGCTCGACCGTGTGAGCGCGGTCACCTCGCTCTTCGGCGCGAGCATGCCCGTGTTCTGGCTCGGCATCGTCCTCATGGTCGTCTTTTCGCTGTGGCTCGGCTGGCTGCCCGCCTCCGGCATGTGGGCGCCCTACGGAGGCGGGAACCTGCTCGATCTAGCCTCGCATCTCGTCCTGCCCGCGGTGACGCTGGCGGCCGCGTCGATGACGATCATCGCGCGGCTCACGCGGAGCACGATGCTCGACATCCTCGGACAGGACTACATTCGGACGGCGCGGGCCAAGGGGCTGGTGGAAGGACACGTCGTGTTCCGCCACGGCCTCAAGAACGCGCTCATTCCCATCGTCACGGTGGTCGGGGTCCAGGCGGGCTACCTCCTCGGCGGCGCCGTGCTCACGGAGACCGTCTTCGCCTGGCCGGGCGTGGGGCTGCTCATGGTGCAGGGTATCCTCGCCCGCGACTTCCCCGTCGTCCAGGGCTGCGTGCTCGTCATCGCGCTCACCTTCGTCCTCATCAACCTCGCCGTCGATCTCCTGTACGCCTATCTCGACCCGCGCATCCAGTATGAGTAGGCGGCTCACCGGAAACCGCCTGGCGGTCGTCGCGTTTCTCGTGATCCTGGGCACGGTCGGCGCCGCGCTCTTCGCCCCCTATCTGCCGCTCAGTGACCCCGACACCGTGGACACGCCGAATCGGCTCAGGCCGCCGCTCACGGCCGGGCACTGGCTCGGCACCGACGAGTTCGGGCGGGACCTGCTCGCGCGGCTGGTGTGGGGCGCGCGCGTCTCCCTCGTGGCCGGCGCGGCGACGGCGGCGGCGGCGATGCTGATCGGCGTGGTCTTGGGCGTCTTCGGCGGCTACTACACGGGCTGGAGCGAGACCGTCATCATGCGGTTGACCGACATCCTGATGGCGTTTCCCTACATCCTCCTCGCCATCGCCATCGTGGCCGGGCTCGGCCCGGGGCTCAGGAACGCGATGATCGCGATCACGATCGTGGGCTTTCCGATCTACACGCGCCTCGTGCGCGGCATCGTACTCTCGGTCCGCGAGCGCGAGTTCGTGGAAGCCGCGCGCGCGCTCGGCAGCACCGACCGCCTGATTTTGGTGCGCCACATCGTGCCGCAGCTCCTCTCGCCCGTCATCGTGGCCTTCAGTCTTGACGTCGGCGCGAAGATCCTGGCGACGGCGGGGCTCTCCTTCCTCGGCCTCGGCACCCAGCCGCCCACGGCCGACTGGGGCAGCATGCTGGCGACGGGGCGGCAGTTCGTGATCCTGAGCCCTCAT
>JBKPBU010000048.1:0-3290 GCA_046727015.1 Candidatus Methylomirabilota bacterium
ATCCTGAACATCCCGCTGACCTCGCTCAGCGCCTTCGTGCTCCTGATGTCCTCGCTCCTCATGGTGCTGGCGCTGGCCGCGGTGCAGCGCAACGACATGAAGTGGGGCAAGATCTGGCTCTTCATGACCGCCCTCTTCGGCGCCAGTTTCGTGGGCTTCCAGTGCTTCGAGTTCACGCACTTCGTGCACCTGGGCCTGACGCTCCAGACCAACCTCTTCGGCTCGACGTTCTTCGTGCTGACGGGCTTCCACGGCGCCCACGTCACGGGCGGCGTCATCTGGCTGCTCTCGCTCTGGGTGTTGGCACTGCGCGGCAAGCTGGGACCGCAGGATTCGCTCAAGGTCGAGATCTGCGGCCTGTACTGGCACTTCGTCGACATCGTCTGGATCGCCATCTTCACCCTCATCTACCTGATCCCGTAGGAGGCCGAGGGCCATGGATTCGAGCCACGCCGCCCCCGCAGCAGGACACGCCACGGGCGAGGGCCACGCCACCGTCCAGACCTACATCCGGGTGGCGGTGGTCCTGGGCATTCTCACGGCCATCGAGATCGGCGCGCTGTACGTGCCGGGCCTCCCGAGCCACCTTCTGGTCACCCTGCTCCTCTTCTTCTCCGTCCTCAAGTTCGCCCTGGTGGTCGCCTTCTTCATGCACCTGCGCTACGACAGCAAACTGCTGACCGCGCTCTTCGTCGGCCCGCTCCTCATCGCGATGATCATCATCCTGGCCCTCATGGCGCTCTTCGGCTCCTACCTCCTGCTCGCGCGCGGGTAGCAGCATGGCGCACGTTGGACCCGGGCCCGCGGGGCCGCCGCCCCTCGGGCCCGACGGCTTTGACTGGACCGCATGGCATCCCGATCCCACGGTGGTCGCGGGCCTCTTGGCGCTCGGCGGCCTGTACGTGGTGGCGCTGCGGCGCGGGCGCGCCCAAGGGCTGCGGGCGAAGCCGGCCAACGTCGTCTCGTTCTTCGCGGGGCTGGCCGTGCTGCTGGGGTCGCTGACGGGCCCGGTCCACGATCTCTCGGACTACTACCTGTTCAGCGCTCACATGGTCCAGCATCTCCTGCTGGTCTTCGCGATGCCGCCGCTGCTGCTCTACGGCACGCCCGGCTGGATGCTGTCGCCGTTCCTGCGCCATCCCCTCGTGCTGCGGCTCGGCCGACTCCTGACGCGGCCCTCGGGCGCCTTTGCGACCTTCAACCTCGTGCTCGTGGTCTGGCACCTGCCGCCGCTCTACAACGTGGCGATGGAACACCACGGCGTCCACATCGTGCAGCATCTGATGATCATGGTGGTGGCGGTGATCCTCTGGTGGCCGGTCCTCTCGCCTTCCCCCGAGCTGCCGCGGGCGCCCTATCCGGTGCAGATGCTCTATCTCTTCGTGGTCGGACTGCCCATGGTCGTCGTCGCTATCTTCATCACCATGGCCGACACCGTGCTCTACCCGTACTACGAAGCGTCGCCGCGGGTGTGGGAGGCGCTCACGCCGCACATCGACCAGCACCTGGGCGGCCTCATCATGTGGATTCCCGGCGGCCTCGTCTTCCTGATCGCCATCAGCGTGGTCTTCTTCCGCTGGCAGGCCGCGGGCGGCGACGACATCACGGCGGCGCCCGCGGGAGCCTCGCATGGCAGGTAGCCCACCGCGCGGCTGGGCGTGGGCGGCCATCGTCGCGCTCTTCCTGCTCATGACCATGGGCAATATCGTGAGCGCCACGGGCTCGGGCCTCGGCTGCCCTGACTGGCCCCTGTGCCACGGGCGCCTGCTGCCGCCCGCCGAGACGCAGGTGCTCATCGAATTCAGCCATCGGCTCAAGGCCATCCCCTTCACCCTGCTGCTGCTCGTGACCGTCGTCCTGACCTGGCGGCGCACGACGGCGCGCGCGCCGAGGCGCCTGACCCTCATCCTGGCCGCGCTCGTCCTTGCGCAGATCGGACTGGGCGGAGTGACGGTGCTCTTCAAGCTGCCCGGTCTCGTGAGCACCGCGCATCTCGTGAACGCGCTCCTGATCCTGGCCGGCCTCATCATCCTGGCCGAAGGCACGCCGGCGCACCCCGCGGTGCCGCCCCGGCTGAAGCGGCTCGCGATGTCCGGACTGGCGGCGCTCCTCCTCCAGCTGGCGCTCGGAGGCTACGTGCGCCACGCGGGCGCCGGTCTTGCCTGCCCGGATTTTCCGCTCTGCAGCGGCAGCCTCCTGCCTCACCACTGGGAAAGCGTCGTGCACTGGATCCACCGCTGGCTCGGCGTGGCGCTGCTCGGGCTCTTCATTCACCTGGCGCTGGCGGCACGGCGCACCGCGCTGGCGAGAGCCGCCGCGCTGGCAGCCGGGCTCGCCGTGCTCCAGGTGACGCTCGGCATCGCCGCGGTCCTCGGGGGGCTGGCGGTGCCGCTCCGCGCGGCCCACGCCGTCGTGGCGTACGGCTTGTGGGCAGTGCTCGTCTGGCTGTCCGTGCGCGCCGAGTGCTGGAGCGCCGTCGCGCGGGGCGAAGTCGCCGTGCCGCGCAAGATCATCGGAGGGGTCGCCCGTGCCTCCCAGAGCTGAGAGCGCGACCGCTCGCGCATGGGCAGCGACGGGCTTGGGCGAGCGCGTGGGCGCCTACGCGGAGCTGTCCAAGTTCGGCATCGTGCTGCTCGTGCTCGTCTCCGCCGCCGCCGGCTTCATGCTGCGCGCGCCGCTCGGCGCCGACTTTCCCTGGGCGCACGGCCTCATCGTGCTGGTCGGCGTGATGCTGCTGTCCTCGGGCGCGTCGGCCCTCAACCAGGTCCAGGAGCGCGATCGCGACGCGCTGATGGCCCGGACCGCGAACCGTCCGCTGCCCTCGGGACGCCTCTCGCACGCGCAGGGTCTCGCCTTCGCCGCCGTCGCCACCGCGGGCGGGGCCGCCATACTCTGGCTCGGCATCGGCCGCACCGCCGGCGTCCTCGGACTCGTCGCCGCGGTCTTCTACAACGGCGTGTACACGCCGTGGCTCAAGCCAACGTCCCCCTTCGCCGCCGTGCCGGGCGCCATTCCCGGGTCGATTCCGCCCGTCATCGGCTGGAGCGCGGCGGGCGGCAGTCTCACCGACGCAGGCGCCATCATCCTCTTCGGCATCCTCTTCCTCTGGCAGATGCCCCACTTCTGGGCGCTGGCGCTGCGCTACCGCGCCGACTACGCCTCGGGCGGCTTCCCCATGGTCAGCGAGGTGGTGGGCGTCGAAGGCACGGCACGGCTGATCCTGCTCTACGCCTCGGGACTGACCGCCTGGTCGTTGGCCGCCCCGACCTTCGGCGTCGGAGGGCCGGTGA
>JBKPBU010000049.1:0-4745 GCA_046727015.1 Candidatus Methylomirabilota bacterium
CTCGGCTTGCGCGGCGGCGGCGAAGGCGGGACGACGCCCGCGCTCGGCGCCGTGGTCAATGCGATCGTCGACGCGCTCGCCGAGCTGGGTGTCGAGCACGTCGAGATGCCGGCGACGTCCGAACGCGTCTGGCAGGCGATCCGGGACGCTCAGCGCACGCACTGAGGGTCACCACGTCCTCTCTGCCGCGTTGCGGGGGTCCGGGGTCTGACATATGATACGCGGCGATCGAGGCATCTCGAGACGACGCGATCCCGGCGCAAGCGCCACGGGGGACCTGTCACGGCCGAGCTGCTCACCGTCACCGGCATCACCAAGCGCTTCGGCGGCGTCGAGGCCCTCGCCGGCTGCACCCTCGCCGTGGCCGAAGGCTCGATCACGGGTCTCATCGGTCCGAACGGCGCGGGCAAGACCACGCTCTTCAACGTGATCAGCGGCCTCACGCGGGCCGACGGCGGCCAGATCCGTCTCGGCGCCGATCGTCTCGACGGGCTGCCGTCCCACGCCATCGCGCGGCTTGGGGTCGGGCGCACGTTCCAGATCCCGAGGCCGCTTGCCCGGATGACCGTGCTGGAAAACATGCTCGTCTACGCCCACGATCAGCCCGGCGAGAGTCTTGCGCGCGTGTTCGCGACGCCGGAGCGCGTGCGCGGCCACGAGCGCCGGCTGCGCGAGCGGGCGCGCGAGATCCTCGAGTCCGTGGAGCTCTGGTCTCTGGCGTCGGCGAGGGCGGAGACGCTGTCCGGCGGGCAGAAGAAGCTGCTCGAGCTGGCGCGCGCGCTGATGAGCGACCCGCGCGTCATCCTGCTCGACGAGCCGGGCGCGGGCGTGAACCCGACGCTCATGCTCTCGCTGGTCGAGGCGATCCGCGCGCTCCGGGCGGCCGGGCGCACGTTCCTCCTGATCGAGCACGACATGGACCTCGTCACCGAGCTGTGCGACCCGGTGATCGTGATGGCGCAGGGGCGCAAGCTGACGGAGGGTCCGTTCGCGGACGTCCGGCACGATCCACGCGTGCTCGAAGCCTATCTCGGAACTACCCGGTGATCCCTCTTCTCGAGGTGCGGGATCTCGTTGCGGGCTACGGCGACAGCGACATCCTTCGCGGCCTCTCGCTTCACGTCGACCGGGGCGAGCTGGTCGCCGTCATCGGCCCGAACGGAGCCGGGAAGTCCACGCTCCTGAAGGCGCTGGCCGGGCTCGTGCGTCCCCGCGCCGGCCGCATCGCGCTGCATGGCTCGGACATCACGGGCGCCGGCACCCATCGCATCGTGACGAGCGGCTTGTGCTACGTGCCGCAGGAGGCGAACGTGTTCGCCTCCCTCAGCGTGTGGGAAAATCTCACGATCGGCGCCTGGACGGCTCCCGCCAGCCTGCGCGCGCGGGCGGGCGTGGTCGTCGAGCTCTTTCCCATCCTCGCCGAGCGCCGGCGCGCCCGCGCGGGGACGCTCTCCGGTGGGGAGCGACAGATGCTCGCCATGGCCATGGCGCTGATGGTGGAGCCCCGCCTGCTGCTCCTCGACGAGCCCTCGGCGGGGCTCGCGCCCGCCCTCCAGCGCCTCGTGTTCGACCGCGTGCGCGAGATCAATGCGAGCGGGATCGGCATCCTGCTCGTCGAGCAGAACGCGCGCGAGTCGCTCGCCCTGTGTCACCGGGCGTACGTGCTCGCGATGGGACTGGTCCGGGCGGAAGGGCCCGGCGGCGAGCTTCGCGACGATCCGGAAATCCGGCGACTCTATCTCGGCGGCTGACATCACCAGGGAGGCCCAGACATGACCACGCTGACGCGGCGGCAGCTCTTGAAGGCTTCGGGAACGGCGGGACTCGTGCTGGGCGCGCCGGCGATCCTCCGGGCGCAATCGAAGGAGCCCATTCCCATCGGCACCCTGTGTCCGCTCACCGGCGCGGGCGGCTCGTACGGTCCCGACATGCAGCGGGCGGTGGTGGCGGTGGTGGAGCGCATCAACAAGGCGGGCGGCATCAACGGGCGGCCCGTCGCCCTCTTTCACGAGGATGATCAGACGAACGCCGAGGCCGGCGTGCGCGCCGCGCGCAAGCTCATCGACGTCAACAAGGTGGTGGCCATCGTCTCCACCTGGGCCTCCGCGGTGACGCTGGCGGTCAAGCCGCTCTGCGTCGAGGCCAAAGTCTTCCTCATCGGCGTGTCGGGCGCCGACGCCGTGACGCAAGGCGATCACAAGGGCTACATCGCGCGCACGCAGCCGAACACGAACCTGCAGGGGCGCATGTACGCCAAGTTCGCCGCCTCGAAGAAGGAGTGGAAGCGCGTCGCGTACGTGGCTCTCCAGACGCCCTACGCCGTGTCCTTCGGCGATGCCTTCACGGGCGCACTGAAAGCCGCCGGCGTCACCATCACCGACAACTTCATCTACGAGGACAAGAAGCCCTCGTACCGCAGCGAGGTCACCCGCGTGATCGCGACGAACCCGGATCTGATCATGCTCGAAGGCTACACCCCGGACTCTGTCGTCATGGCCAAGGACCTCTACAAGGCCGGCTACAAGGGCGCGATCCTCGGGCCGACCTTCGCCATCAACGCGAAGTTCATCGAGGGCGCGGGCGGCGACGTGGCCGAGGGGATCTGGAGCATGGACAGGGCGCCGCTCTTCGACTCGCCGGCCTACAAGGAGTTCTCGGCCGCCGTCCCGCGCGGGGACCAGAGCCCGTACGCGCCGCAGGCGTGGGACCAGATGTCGCTCGTGGCGCTGGCGCTCGCCGCCGGCAAGGGCGAGGCGTCGGGGACCGTGATCAAGGACAACCTGCGAGCCGTCTCGAACCCGCCCGGCACGGTCGTGTACTCCTTCGCGGACGGCGCGAAGCTCCTGGCCGAGGGCAAGAAGATCAACTACGAGGGCGCCTCCGGCTCGTGCGACTTCGACCAGATCGGCGACATTCTCTCGGCTCCCTTCAGCGTCCAGCAGGTGCGAAAGGGTAAGTCCGAGCCCGTGATGATCATCAATCCCTGACGGCTCGCGAGGGATGCCGCCCATCGCGCAGTACGTCTTCAACGGCCTCGTGACGGGCGGCATCCTCGCGCTCCCCGCCATCGCCTTCTCGCTCCTCTGGCGGCTCCTGCGCTTTCCGAACTTCGCCGTCAGCACCTATCTCACGGTCGGCGCCTATGTCGCCCTCGCGCTCAACCACGGCCTGCGCGCCCCGATCGCGCTCGCCTGGCTCGGCGCGCTGGCGGGGACCGGCGCCGTCGCGCTCGCCGTCGACCGCATCGCCTTCAGACCGATGCGCGATCGCCGCCCATTTTCGCTGGCCATCGCCTCGATCGGCGTCGCCTTCATCCTCGAGAACCTCGTGCGCTTCGTCTGGGGCAATGACTTTCGGAGCTACGACGTTCCGGTGACGCGGGCCATGAGCGTGGCGGGGCTCCGGATCGGCCGCGATCAGATGCTCATCCTCGGCGTGGCCGTGCTCCTCATGGCGCTCGCGCAGGCGTTTCTCTTCAAGAGCCGCCTCGGCATCGCCATGCGCGCGACCGCCGACAACCCGCTCCTCGCGGCCGTCAAGGGCGTCCCGACCGAGCGCGTGATCGCCGCCGCCACCTTGGGCGGCGGCGCCCTCGCCGGGGGCGCCGGCGTCTTCCTCGGCTTCGACGCGAGCATCGATCCCTTGATGGGCGCGGGCCTCATCATCTCGGTCTTCGCGGCGGCCATCCTGGGAGGCGTCGGCTCGGCGCCCGGCGCGCTCTTCGGAGCCCTGATCGTAGGCATCATGGAGGAGGCCGGGACCATGCTGATCCCGCCCACCTACAAGACCGCGATCGGCTTCGCGATCATCCTCGTCGTGCTCCTGGTGCGCCCGACCGGCCTCGCGGGCGCGCGCGCGTGATCGCGTACCTGATCGCGATCGCGATCCTCGTCGGGATCCGCGCGCTGCTGACGCTCGGCCTGAACGTCCAGTGGGGCCTGACCGGACTGGTGAATCTCGGCGTGGTCGCCTTCTTCGCCATCGGCGCCTACACCTCCGCGCTGCTCGCCGTCGGCGGCGCGCCGCTCGCCGCGGCGTGGCCCGCGGCGGTGGCGCTGGCCTCCCTCGCCGGGGCGGCCTTGGCGATCGTGGCCCTGCGCCTCAGGGAGGATTACCTCGCCATCGTGACGCTCGGCTTCAGCGAGGTCTTGCGGCTCTTCCTCTTGAACGAGACCTGGCTCACCCGCGGCGCCAACGGCGTGACCGCGATCCCGCGCCCGCTCCATGCGCGCTTCAGCGGTCACTACGATCTCTTCTATCTCTTCCTCGTGCTGGCGGCCCTCGGCGTCGTCTACTTCGCCCTCGAGCGCGTGCGTCGCGCGCCGTTCGGCCGCGTGCTCCGCGCGATCCGCGAGGACGAAACCGTCGCCGCGGTTGCGGGCAAGCCGGTGTTCCGGTTCAAGGTCCAGGCCTTCGCTCTCGGCGCGGGCGTGGCGGGGCTGGCGGGTATCCTCTTCGCCCACTATCTCGCGTACGTCGAGCCGAACATGTTCCTGCCCCAGGAAAGTCTCTTCGTGTGGCTCGCGCTCATCCTGGGCGGCAGCGGCAACAACCGCGGCGCGCTGCTCGGCTCGGCGGTGCTCCTGGGACTGCTCGAAGGCAGCCGATTCGTGAAGGACGTGATCCCGTTCCTGACCGGCGTGCGGCTCGCCGCCGCCCAGCAGATCCTCGTCGGCGTGGTGCTGGTCGTGTTGATGATCCGGCGCCCCGAGGGCCTGCTGCCGGAGAAGCCGGGCTCGGACTGA
>JBKPBU010000050.1:0-3839 GCA_046727015.1 Candidatus Methylomirabilota bacterium
GCCCTCAAGGGCGACCTGGCGGGCGGGGTCAGCGCGGGCGTGCTCACCATCCCTGTGAGCATGGGCTACGGCGTCCTCGCGCTCCAGCCGCTCGGCGACGGCTACGTCTCGCACGGCGTGGTCGCCGGCCTGGTGAGCGCCATCATCGTCCTCCTCGCCGGCGCCCTGCTCGGCGGCTCCGCGGGGCTCATGTACACGCCCCGGAGCGTGGTGACGCTCATCATGGCCGCGGTCATCCTCGAGGGCGTGGCCCGCGGGCCGGCCGCCGTCGCGGCTCACGGCGACGTGCAGCGGACGCTGACGCTGGTGTTCTTCGTCGTGGTGGCGGCGGGGCTCTTCCAGGCGCTGTTCGGAGCCCTGCGACTGGGCAGCCTCATCCGCTACATCCCCTCGCCGGTCATGGCCGGCTTCCAGAACGCGGTGGCCATCCTCATCATCCTCTCTCAGGTCGACACGATGCTCGGGCTCCGCCGTCACGTCCCCATTGGCACGATCGCATCGAACCTGGCCCTCGTGCAGCCGCTGACGCTCGGCGTCGGGCTGCTCACCTTCCTGGCGACGTGGTACGGTCCGCGCCTCACGAAGCGCGTCCCGCCCGTGATCCTCGGGCTCATTGTCGGGAGCGGTGGGTACTATGCGCTGTCAGCTTCGGGCTACGGCGCCCAGCTCGGCGCCGTCATCGGGCCCATGCCGGCGACCCCGCTGCTCCCGAAGTATCTCCCCGGCTTCGGCCTGCTCCTGGCCGACCGCCAGCTCTGGCCGGTACTGCTCACCCTGGGCGTCGGCGCCTTCAGCCTCGCTATCGTCTCGTCGCTCGACGTGCTCCTCTGCGCCAGGTTGATGGAGGGCGTGACCGGGGAGCGTTCCCGCGGCAGCCGGGAGCTGGTGCGCATCGGTGTCGGCAACATGGCCGCCGCCTGTTTCGGGGGTATCGCGAGCGGGGTCAATCTGGGCGCGAGCCTTGCCAACCACCGCGCGGGAGGACGGACGCGGATGGCGTCGATGGCCGCAGCCATGGTCGTGCTCCTGGCCGTGCTGCTCCTGGGCCCCGCCATCGCCGTGCTCCCGCGGGTGGTCATCGCGGGCATGCTCTTCGTCGTCGGCGTCCAGCTCTTCGACCAGTGGAGCCTCAGGCTGCTCGCGCGCACGATCACGGGGAAGCTCGTCCACCGGCGCAGAATGGCGCTGGATCTCCTCGTGGTGCTCCTGGTCGCGGCGAGCATCATCGTGTTCGATCCGGTGGTGGGCGTGGCGATGGGCGTGGCCGTCGCAGTGCTGTTCTTCATCGTCCGCATGAGCCGGTCCGCGGTGCGGCGCACGTACCACGGCGACGCGGTGCGGTCGCGGAAGGCCCGAGACCCGAATCTGGCGGAGATACTCGCGGCGCATGGACGGCGGATCATCGTCTTCGAGCTGGAAGGCCCCATCTTCTTCGGGACGGCTGAAGATCTCGCGACCCGCGTCGAGGCGGCGGCCAGCGGGGGCGCCCGCCACGTGGTGTTCGATCTGAGACGCGTCAATGAGCTCGACACCACCGGCGCTCGTATCCTGCTCCAGATACACGACCGCCTGAAACGGCAGGGCGGGCGCCTCCTCTTCAGCCACGCGTACGACAACTACCTCGTGTCGAACGTCCTGCGCGACCTCGGGGTGGCGGGGGCGCTGGGCGGTGACGCGCTGTTCGCCGACACCGACGCGGCGCTCGAATGGGCGGAGGAGCAGCTCATCCGGGCGCAGGGAGCGGGGGACGCGCTGGCCGGCGAGATCGCGATGGACCGCCTGAGCGCCCTCGAAGGCCTGACCGATGCGGAATGCGCGGTCGTGCGGGCACTGCTCGTGCGCCACGTCTACGGCCCGGGCGACGTCGTCATCAAGGAAGGCAGTCTCGACCGGGACCTCTTTCTGATGGCGAGGGGGACCGTCAGCGTGCGGGTCGAGCTGCCGGGGCAGGGCAGGGGCCGCCGGCTCGCTTCCTTCTCCGCGGGCACCGTGTTCGGCGAGGTGGCGCTGCTCGACCGCGAGCCGCGCTCGGCAACGGTGACGGCCGACGAGGAGGCGGTATGCTATATCCTTTCCGAGGATGCATTTCACGCGCTGGTGAGGGATCATCACGCCATCGCGATCAAGCTCTTGACCAACCTGGGGCGCGAGCTGAGCCGCAGGGTCCGGCGGGCGAACGCAATGATCTCCCAGCTCGAAGGCTGAGGGACCGGCCGAGGCCCGCCGATCACGGAGGCATGCGATGATCCGAAAAGTTCAGGGCGGATATCGGGTACTCTCGGAATCCGGCAGAAACATGGGCACCTACCGGACCAAGGCGGAGGCGGAGAAGCGCCTGCGGCAGATCGAGATGTTCAAGCGCCTGAAGCGGAAGCGGTAGGGAGGACCGGTCGATGAACATCTTCAAGGCCATGGCGGTCACCAGCGTCGAAGAGGCGACGCGGTCGATCCCCGTGATCGACTTCGGGCCTGCGTTCAGGCGGGAGCCCGGAGGACTCGACGCGGTCGCGCGGGATGTCCGGCGCGCGTGCGAGAGCATCGGGTTCTTCTACCTGGCGGGCCACGGCGTGCCCGAGGAGATCATCGACGCCGCCTTCGCGGCCTCGCGCGAGTTCCACGCGATGGCCCTCGAAGACAAGATGCGACTCAAGATCAACGAGAACAACATCGGCTACCTGCCGGTGAACCAGAGCATGCAGCGCGCCTCGACCGTGCACAAGGCGACGCGGCCCAACTACAACGAGAGCTTCTTCATCAGCCACGACCGCGCCGCCGATCACCCGGACATCGTGGCCGGCACGCCGCTTCGCGGCCGCAACCAATGGCCCGCGGGCCACGAGCGGATGCGCGCGGCCATGGTCCGGTACTTCAAGACCCTCGAAGGCGTGGGCGAGCGGATGCTGCCCGTGCTCGCCCGGTCGCTCGACATGCCGGCCGGCCACTTCGCGCAATTCTTCGAGAACGAGGCGCACATCAACCTGCGCTTTCTCCACTACCCGCCCCAGGACACGGAAGACGACGAGCAGTTCGGCCAGGGGCCTCACACCGACAACTCGTTCATCACGATGCTGGCACGGCAGGACGTGCCGGGCCTGGCAGTGCGGCTGCCCAGCGGCGAGTGGCTCGCCCCGCCGGTGATCCCGGGGACATTTCTCGTCAACCTCGGCAACGTCATGAAGCGCTGGTCCAACGACCGCTTCCTCTCGACGCCCCACGGCGTGCTGAACGATTCGGGCACCGACCGCTACTCGATCGCCTTCTTCTACAGCCCGAACACGGCCTCGCTCATCGAGTGCCTGCCGAGCTGCACGGGGCCCGGCGATCCGCCGCGCTACCCGCCCGCCGTGTACCGCGACCTCGTCCTCGACTTCTACAACGCCAACTACTTTCACCGCGAGGGATACGCCGCCAAGGAGGCGTCATGAAGATCATCCGGCTCTACGCAGACGAGAAGGGCGAATCGCACTTCGAGGACGTCGAGGTCAAGTTCCAGGCGCCGACCAAGTCGGGGCGCGTCTCGGACCGCCTCCCGGCGACGGGCATCATCTTTCGCCAGGTGCCCGGCGACTACGATCTCGACTGGCATCCCGCCCCGCGACGCCAGTACATCATCAACCTCGACGCCGGAGTGCAGCTCACCGCGAGCGACGGCGAGACCCGGCGCGTGAAGGCGGGCGAGGTCGTCCTCGTCGAGGACACCTCGGGCAAGGGCCATCTCTCCAAGACCCTCGACGGCAAGATTCGCCACTGCATCTTCGTTCCCATCGACTGACGTCCAGGGAGACCGACATGCCGGACTCGGAAGCCTACCGGAAGGGCAGCGAGATGCGCCGCAAGCT
>JBKPBU010000051.1:0-1252 GCA_046727015.1 Candidatus Methylomirabilota bacterium
CCGCAGGTGCTGCGCTTCAAGCACGCGATCATCGCGACGGGGTCGCTCCCTTCTCGCGTGCTGGGGCTCGACGTCGAGAGCGAGCGCATCATGGATTCGACCTCCGCGCTCGAGGTGCCCGAGATTCCCGAGCGGTTCCTCGTCATCGGAGGCGGTTACATCGGTCTCGAGCTCGGCCAGGTCTACGCCGCGCTCGGCAGCCGTGTGACGGTCGTCGAGATGACCGACGGGCTCCTGCCGGGGGCCGACCGAGACCTGGTCCAGCCTCTCGCCAGGCGGTGCGAGAAGCTCTTCGCCGCGATCCATCTGAAGAGCAAGGTCACCGCTATCAAGGAGTCGGGCGGAGCCGTCGAAGTGAGCATCGAAGGGCAGGGCGCCCAGACATTCGACCGGGTGCTCGTGGCGGTCGGCCGCCGGCCGGTCAGCTACGGCCTCGGCCTCGAGACGACCAGGATCAAGCCGGGCGAGCGCGGCGAGATCCCGATCAACGCGCAATGCAGGACGTCCGACCCGCATATCTACGCCGTCGGTGACGTGACGGGCGATCCGATGCTCGCGCATCGGGCCATGCGCCAGGGCAAGGTCGCGGCCGAGGTTATCGCGGGGCAGCCGTCGGCTTTCGACAACGCCGCCGTGCCTGCCGTCGTCTTCACCGATCCCGAGGTCGCGTGGTGCGGCCTCATGGAAGCCCTGGCCCAGAAGGCAGGCCGCGCGATCAAGGTCGCCAAGTTCCCATGGGCAGCTTCGGGCCGCGCGGCGACCATTGGGCGAAGCGACGGATTGACCAAGCTCATCGTCGACGCCGAGTCGGGGCGCTTGATCGGTGCGGGCATCGTCGGCCCGGGCGCGGGCGAGCTGATCGCCGAGGCGGCGCTGGCGATCGAGACCGCCGCGACCGTCGAGGACATGGCATTGACCATCCACGCGCATCCGACACTTTCCGAAAGCTTGATGGAGGCGGCCGAGAGCCTCCTCCATGGAGGAGCCAAATGAGCGATCTCGTCACGTTCGAAACGCAGGGCCAGGTCGGCGTCATCACCGTCAACAACCCGCCCGTCAACGCGCTTTCCCAGGGCGTGCGCCAGGGACTGCTGGACGGTATCGCCAAGGGACTGGCCGACGCCGGCGTCACCTCCATGGTCATCATCGGCGGCGGCCGCACCTTCATCGCCGGCGCGGACATCCGCGAGTTTGGCAAGCCCCCCCAGCCGCCTGGTCTTCACGGCGTCCTGGATGCGATCGAAGGCAGCTC
>JBKPBU010000052.1:0-8446 GCA_046727015.1 Candidatus Methylomirabilota bacterium
CCCCTCGCCGCGGTGAATGCTGAAATGCCGTCGAGGCTAACCGCGTAACGGGCACGGATATAGCAATGCGTGTGCCCAAATTTCCGACCCACGCAGCGAGATCCAACTCGCCTTTACAAAAGGAGATTCCTCTTGTCGAGCATTGACGAGAGGTTCGGCGCCGGGGGCTTTAGGGGTAATATCTACTGGGTAGATTTTACCGTCAAGCGGGGTTGGTACCCAGACAATGGCCAAGCGGCGCGTCTTGCCGAATTCCGAATCTGCGCCTATAGTCCGGACCCTCGCATGACCAACGGGAGCCAGACGGCAGTGAAGCAGAAGGGGCCGGCCCATACGAGCGCCAATGGATGGCGGGGCGGCCTGTCAATCCGTGCCCGCGAAATCATCGTCCTCGGCCTGCTTACCTTGTGCGTCGTCGCACTCAGCACGGCCGTGCACCTCTATCACGTGCGGCAGATTGTCTGGTCGTCCACGCTCCGGGAGGCCGATCTCGTCGCGCGCCAGATCTATTCGCAGAGCGCGTGGGCGCTGTCACGGCGCTCCTCGCCGGACCCGCGCGCCGTGCTGAGCCACGACTCCGATCTCCGGGAGCTCCTGAACGCCAGCGTGGGGTACGCGCCGTGGCTCCTCTATGCGGCCATTACCGACAGCAACGGCCGGGCCATCGTTCACAGCGACCGCAAGCGCGAGGGGCAGCTCGTCCCGCCGCAGAAAAGCCTTCGGGAGCTGATCGCCAATCACCCCCTCCAGCGCATCCTGGGCGCCGAACCCCCCTTCCCGATCTACGAAGTCACCGTGCCCTTCAATGTCAGCGGCGGGGTCAGCGACGGGTCGGTCTTCGCGATCCGGCTCGGCATCGCCATGCCGCTCCTACGGGAACGGCTCAACGACGCCTTCTGGTACACCCTCGCCCTCGGCGCCATCGCGCTGGGGGCGGCCCTCGTGGTGGCCCTCGCGCTCTCGAGCGTCACCCTCAAGCCCATTCGCAAGCTCGCCGAAGACATGGAGCGGCTGCGGCGCGGGGAGTTCGACGTGGGCGACAACGGCGGCCCGAAGGACGAGTTCGGAAAGCTGGCCTACCAGCTTCAGATGCTCGGCAAGCAGATGGAGTCAGACCGCACGCAGATCCTCGCGGAGCGGAGCGAGCTCGACAGCGTCCACATGGCCGTCGACCACCTCGAGGACGGCATTCTGTTCGCGACGGCCGATGGCCGCATCGTCTTCGCCAACCGCTCCATCGAGACAGTGCTGGGGCAGCCGGCCAAGGACGCCGTCGGGAAGCATCTCAGCGACGTCTTCGCGCCGGATCACGCGCTCCGCCACATGATTCTCCGGGCCATCGAGAACGTGGCGGTAGCCCGGAACGCGAAGATCGAGATCCCGACAGATGGCGCTCCCCTGGAGCTGCTGGCCTCGGTCTTTCCGGTCTCCGGCAACGCCCCCGCCTGCGAAGGAGCCATTCTCGTGGTGCGGGACCTCAAGTCGGTCGCCGTCTCCGCCCGAACCTTCCAGTCCCTCATCCAGTACTCGGCCCAACTCGCCGCCCTGGGCCAGATCACCGCCGAGGTGGCGCACGACGTCAAGAACCCGTTGCACGCCATGGTCGTCCGCGTGGCCTTCTTGAAGGAGCGGCTCACGAGCCCGCCTCCCGACGTCGCCCGGAGCCTCGAGGTGCTCGAAGCGGAGATCAATCGGGCGGCGGCGGTCGTCGACAGGTTCATGGAGGTCGTCTACCCAGCCGACGCCGTCCGGCTGCCCGTGGACGTCAACGGCCTGCTTCGCGAGATCACGGTCCTGCTTCAGGCCGAGTGGCAGGCCAAGGGCGTGATGCTGACCGTGCACGCGGACCCCAACCTGCCCCCGGTCCGGGGCGACGAGCAGATGCTGAGGCGCGCGTTCATGAATCTCATCGTGAACGCCTGCCAGGCCATGCCGAACGGAGGGGAGGTCATCGTCAGCACCGAGGCGGAGGCGGAGGCATACGCGAAGGTGACCATCAGCGACTCGGGCGTCGGCATTCCTCGCGAGGACGTCGAGCGGATCTTCAAGATGTACTACACGACCAAGCCGGAGGGCACGGGCATCGGCCTGGCTCTGGTCCGCCGCGTGGTCGACCTCCACCACGGCAGCATCGAGATTCGCTCCACCGTCGGTCAGGGCACCAGCGTCATCGTGCGGCTGCCGACAAAACCCGCATCATGAGAGCGGCAATGCCGCGAGCCACTCCGGCCGGATTCCGAGCTCGTCAAGAGTCTTGACGACGCGCTCGGGTGTGCCCAGGTCACGCCAGGACACCTCGGACAGACGCATCACGGCGAGCTTGTCGGGGCAGCGCTCCAGGACGGACCGGGAGAAGCTCGCGCGCTCCGCAAGCTCGTAGGCCTGGCCGGTGGCCCATCGCTCGTGCTCCGTGCCCACGAAGTCGTCGAGGCGCGCCAAGCGCTCGTGAAGTGAGGGCAGGCATGTGCGCCCGGCATCGACGAGCGTGGAAGCACGGCCCGCGAACACGAAGGTGTTCCACAACGCGCCCGACCTGAAGAGCTCGTCGGCCCTGAGCTGGGTCGGCTTCTCTCTGAAGCTCAGGACGCGGTGTATCGGTCTCCGTCCCGACCTGGGCAGGGGCTCTCCGAGCTCTATCCAGCCATAGTCCGTCTCGGGCTCGCTCGGCTCCGCCCCCAACAGCACGATGCGTTCTGGGAAGCGCTCGAGAAACTCGACGATCTCGGCGACGTGCTCCATGAAGAGCTCGTCGTCGGCCACGAAGTGATCCGACGGCAGCACGATGAGGTTGGCCTGGGGATCCTGGGCCATGATCCGGTGGGCCGCCAGCAAGACGGCCGCCGCGGTCCCGCGATCCTTGGGCTGCTCCAGGACATGGGGCACTAGCGACTCGTGGCGCAGCTCCGCCGACATGTACGAGTTCTGCCCAGCCATGGTCACCACGATCGTTCTGTCGGGGGGAATCAGGAGGCTGACCCGATCGAGCGTCTGACGCAGGAGGGATTTGAGCCCAGTGAGCACGGCATACTGCTTGGGTCTGTCCTCGCCGTACAGGTGCCGGGTCAGCCCTCTCAGTCGCATTCCCTTGCCACCTGCGAGCACCACCCCCCAGGCATGGGGTGGGCCGTCATTGTCTGGAGACTTCTCCACTGCTGGCTTTGGTTGCCGGCAGACACCGATCATGAAGACGCCTCCTTATAAGCGAGCGGCTGGCTCTCGGAAAACCGTTCTGGCCAACCGCAACCGTCGTGCCACCTGCTCAGGCAGCTGTTTGAATGTGTAACATTTGGATATGTCGAAGAAATTGTCAGCGAGTTCTCTTCAGATCGGTTTCACCACCGTTCCCCGCAAATTCCCGCGTTACCGATTTACCCGGTAAATCCAACCTTACCTAGCAACCGTCGGGCGGCGGACCATCGTCGTCAGTGCAAATGTTTGAAAGTCAACATTTGCCGGCGACCCCCGTGGGGGCATACGACTTGCAGCCCACTTCATCACCCATGACAGACGTCACGGAGGTCTTCGCGCAGGTGGTCGCCGCCCTCGGGCGGCGGCGAAACGCGACGTATCGCGTCCAGCTCGGGGCATCGCTCGGATTCGACGAGGTGGCGGCGCTCGCCCCGTACCTCGACGCGCTCGGGATCAGCGACGCGTATCTCTCGCCCTGCTTCAAGAGTGGCCCGGGCAGCTCGCACGGCTACGACGTGACGGACCACAATGCCTTCAATCCGGAGCTTGGCAGTGCCGCCGCCTTCGACCGCATGGCTCTGGCGCTCGAGGAGCGCGGCGTGGGCGTCATTCTCGACATCGTCCCCAATCACATGGGAGTGGCGGGGGACGCCAACCCCTGGTGGATGGACGTGCTCGAGAACGGACCAAGCTCTCCCAGGGCGGGCTTCTTCGACATCGAGTGGACGCCGCCGAAGCCGGAGCTGCGCAACAAGGTGCTCCTGCCCATCCTCCCGGACCAGTACGGTCTCGTGCTGGAGTCCGGGCAGCTCGAGCTCCAGCTGGAGGACGGTGCCTTCCTCCTCCGGTGCGCGGATGCCCGGTTGCCCATCAGCCCCGACTCGTATTCGCGAATCCTCACCCATCGCCTCGAGAGCCTCGCGGCTCGGCTCGGCGAGGACGATGGGCATCTCCGGGAGCTCCGGAGCATCCTCACGGCCCTCATCCACTTGCCGGACCGGACGGACACCGATCCGGGGCGGATCGAGGAGCGGCTCCGGGAAAAGGAAGTGGTCAAGCGCCGGCTCGCCGCGCTCCTCAAGGAGTCGCAGGACATTCACGACTTTGTCGAGGACAACGTTCGGGCCTTCAACGGAACACCCGGCGACGCGGCCAGCTTCGACCTCCTGGACGGCCTGCTTGCCGATCAAACGTACCGGCTGGCCGACTGGCGCGTGGCCGGCGACGAGGTCAACTACCGCCGTTTCTTCGACATCAATCATCTGGCCGCCATCCGGATGGAGCGCCCCGAGGTCTTCGCCGCCTGCCACGAGCTCACGCTCCGCCTGGTCGGCGAGGGCAAGGTCGGGGGGCTTCGCGTCGATCACCCGGACGGCCTGTACACTCCCGCGGAATATTTCCTTCGCCTCCAGGAAGGCGCGATCCTGGCAACGGCGCGCCGGCTCATGCCGTCCCTCGACGAGTCGATGGCGGAGGCTCTCCTCGCCCACTACCGCGCCGCCGCGAAGGCGCAGCCGGGAGGCGCCGCGGCGCGTCCGCTCTGGATAGCAGCGGAAAAAATTCTCATGCCCGAGGAGCCGCTCCCGGAATGGTGGGCGGTGGCGGGCACCACGGGCTATGACTACCTGGCGTCGGTCAACGGCCTCTTCGTGGACCGGAGCACCTCGCGGCAGATGACCGCCATCTACACGCGCTTCGCCGGGCCGGCCGAGCCCATGGCGGACTTGAGCTATTCCGCCAAGCGGCTGATCATGCAGGTCTCCATGGCGAGCGAGATCATCCAGCTCGGCCTGCACCTCGATCGAATTTCCGAGCGCAACCGCCTCTCACGCGACTTCACGCTCGCGAGTCTCGTCCGCGCGATCCGGGAGGTCATCGCGGCTTTCCCCGTCTACCGTACCTATGTCGGCGACCCGGGCGAGGAGCCGAGCGACCGTGACCGCGGCTATGTCAACCGCGCGGTGGCCGACGCCAAGCGACGAAATCCCACGGTGAACGTGTCGATCTTCGACTTCGTGCGCGATGCCCTGCTCATGCGCCACCCGGCGAGGAGCTCCGCGGACGAGAGGGCCGAGCGCAGGGCGTTCGCCATGCGCTTCCAGCAGACGACGGGCCCCGTCACCGCCAAGGGCGTGGAGGACACCGCGCTCTACGTCTACAACCGGCTGGTCTCCCTCAACGAGGTCGGCGGCGAGCCGGCCCGCTACGGCGAGTCCGTGGCCGCCTTTCACGAGAAAAACGCGAGGCGGCTCGAGCGATGGCCCGACTCCCTCGTCTGCACGTCCACGCACGACACCAAGCGTGGCGAGGACGTGCGTGCCCGGATCAGCGTGCTCTCGGAAGTGCCGGCGGCATGGGCCGCGCACGTCCGCCGCTGGCGGATGATCGGCCGCCGCTTCAAGCGCGAGGTGGACGGCCGCGTCGCGCCCGACCGTAACGACGAGTACCTCCTGTACCAGACGCTGATCGGGGCCTGGCCCGACCGCGATACCGCCGGGACGGCAGGGCCCTTCGTCGAGCGTGTCTGCCGCTACATGGAGAAGGCGACGAAGGAGGCCAAGCGGCACACGAGCTGGGTCAACCCGAATGCCGCCTACGACCAGGCGCTTCGGGAATTCGTGATCAGGCTCCTGGGCGCGGGCAGTCCATTTCCCGCCGCCTTCAGGCCATTTCAGCGCCTCGTCGCCCTCTACGGCTCGGTCAACTCGCTGGGCCAGCTGCTGCTCAAGATCGCGGCGCCCGGCATTCCCGACTTCTACCAGGGGTCCGAGCTGTGGGACTTGTCGCTCGTCGACCCGGACAATCGCCGGCCCGTGGACTTCGCCTTCCGCCGCGCGCTGCTCGACGAGATCCAGGCGCGAATCGGAGAGCACCCGCACGATCTCGCCTCCCTCTGCGCGGAGCTGCTGGCGGCGTGCCCCGACGGCCGGATCAAGCTCTACGTGACTCACCGCGCGCTGACGCTGCGTCGATCGCGCCCCGCTCTCTTCCACTCCGGGCGCTACCTGCCGCTGTCGGGGACCGGTGCCCACGCGGAGCACATCGTGGCTCTCGCCCGCCTCGATGGCACGGATGCCGTCGTGGTGGCCGTGCCGCGGTTGGCGGCGCGCCTCACCGGCCTCGATGGACGGTTCCCTCTCGGTCCTTCCGCCTGGGGGGACACGCGCATATCCCTCGACGACCCCAGCCTCGAGGGCGTCTACCGGGACCGGTTCTCCGGTCTCCGGATCGCCACCGAGTGGCGGGACGGCATTCTCACGCTGCCCGCGGGAGCGCTCTTCGGATCCCTGCCCGTGGCCATGCTCGCGCGCGAGGGAAGCGAATGACGCGGCTGCGGGCACACGCTCCGGCCACCTCGCCCCGCACACGTCCGGGGGCGCCGTATCCACTCGGGGCCACGTGGGACGGCGCCGGAGTCAACTTCGCCCTCTTCAGCGAGCACGCGACGGCCGTCGATCTCTGCCTCTTCGACCCGAATGACCCGGCGCGCGAGATTCCGCGTGTGCGCATGCACGAGCAGACGAATCAGGTGTGGCACGTCTACCTGCCGGAGGCGAGACCGGGGCTTCTCTATGGCTATCGCGTGCACGGCCCGTACGAGCCGGAGAACGGGCACCGGTTCAATCCGGCCAAGCTCTTGCTCGACCCGTATGCAAAAGCGATCACCGGATCCTTCACCTGGCATCCTTCGCTCTTCGGCTACCGGCTCGGCGATCCGGCCGAGGATCTTGCCCCGGACGACACCGACAGCGCTGCCTACATGCCCCGGTGCGTCGCCATCGATCCGGCCTTCAGCTGGGGTGACGACCGCAGGCCTCGCACGCCGTGGCACAAGACCGTGATCTACGAGCTCCACGTCAAGGGCTTCACCGCCCGCCACCCGGAGGTCCCGAGGGAACTTCGCGGCACCTATGCCGGCCTGGCGTCGCCCGCGGCGGTGGACTACCTGAGCCGCCTTGGCATCACGGCCGTCGAGCTGCTGCCGGTGCACCACGCAGTAGCGGACCGGCACCTGGTGGAGCGCGGCCTCACGAACTACTGGGGCTACAACTCCATCGGCTTCCTCGCGCCCGATGCCCGGTTCGCGTCTTCAGCAACCTCCGGAGCCCAGGTCGCCGAGTTCAAGACCATGGTCAAGACCCTCCACGAGGCCGGCATCGAGGTGATCCTCGACGTGGTCTACAACCACACGGCGGAGGGCAATCACCTGGGGCCGACGCTCAGTTTCCGCGGCATCGACAACGCCGCCTACTACCGCCTCGTGCCGGAGAGCCCGCGCCACTACATGGACTACACCGGCTGCGGCAATACGCTCAACATGACCCACCCGCGCACGCTCCAGCTCATCATGGACAGCTTGCGTTACTGGGTGCTCGAGATGCACGTCGACGGCTTCCGATTCGACCTCGCCTCCGCCCTCGCGCGGGAGTTCCACGACGTGAACCGTCTCTCGGCATTCTTCGAGGTCATTCACCAGGATCCCGTGATCTCCCAGGTCAAGCTCATCGCCGAGCCGTGGGACCTGGGCGAGGGCGGCTACCAGGTCGGCAACTTCCCGCCGGGATGGGCCGAGTGGAATGGAAAATACCGGGACGCCATCCGCCGCTACTGGAAGGGCGACGAGCGCCAGGTGGCCGACCTCGCCTATCGCCTCACCGGGTCGAGCGACCTCTACGAGCAGGGCGGCCGCCGGCCGTCCGCGAGCATCAACTTCGTCACGGCGCACGACGGCTTCACCCTCGCCGACCTCGTGGCGTACAACGACAAGCACAACGAGGCCAACGGCGAGGACAACCGGGACGGCACCGACGACAACGCGTCCTGGAACTGCGGTGCCGAGGGCGCCACGGATGACCCGGCCATCCCGATCCTTCGCGAGCGCCAGGCGCGGAATATCCTGGCCACGCTGCTCCTGTCCCAGGGCGTCCCCATGCTCCTGAGCGGAGACGAGACCGGGCGGACGCAGCACGGCAACAACAACGCGTACTGCCAGGACAATGACATCTCGTGGCACGCCTGGCCCCTGTCGCGGGCGAGCCTGCGCCAGCTCGAGTTCACCCGCAAGCTCATCCACCTGCGCCTCGACAACCCGGTCTTCCACCGCCGCCTCTTCTTCCAGGGCCGCCGCATCCAGGGCTCGGCCGTCAAGGACCTGTCGTGGTTCCGCCCCGACGGCAAGGAGATGACGGAGGACGAGTGGAACAACGGCTTCACGCGCTGTCTCGGGCTGCGCCTGGCCGGGGACGCCATCGAGGAG
>JBKPBU010000053.1:0-1719 GCA_046727015.1 Candidatus Methylomirabilota bacterium
ACGAGCTTGAGGTGGAAGATCTGGCTGCCCGCTCGAATGCCCGCGTAGAAATCCTGGTACTGGAACTCGAGCCCCAGGCCGATTTTCTCGGTATAGAAACGTATCGACTCCTTCAGATCGGTGGTCCGCAGCTGCGCGATCACGCTCGTTATCGGCATGTCTCCCTCCCCATGGGCCCAGACTCTACGGTCGGCGTGGCGACGCTGCAAGCCGCTCAGGCGCGGACGCGTGGCGCCAGAGCGCGGAGCGCAGGAAGAGGAAGGCCAGCACCACGACCATGGCCGCCGCCGGATAGATGGCGGCCTGCCTCGGCCCGGTAATCGCCGTCAGGTAACCCATGCCGAGGGCGCCAAAGGGCGTGCCACCGGCAAAGCCGAGCTGGAAGATGGCCAGCACCCTAGCGCGGTGACTCTCCGGCGCCTCGAGCTGGACGATGGTGCGCCCCTGGGTGAGCGAGACGCCGGCGCCCACGCCCCACACGAGGCAGATCAGCGCGAAGATCCAGAGCGGTCCCGGCACCGACATCGAGGCCAGCACCACGGCGCCCCCGGCCACCGCCGACATCACGGCACGCCCGGGACGGCGCAGCGCCCCCAGCCGGATCTGGATGAGGGTGGAGGCGATCGTTCCGGCCCAAAAGCACGTATTGACCAGGGCCAGCTCGCCCGAGCCGCCGCCGTAGACGTCGCGCACGATCAGCGGCATGGTGACCGCGAAGGCGCCACCGTAGAAGACGCCAGTCGCCAGCATCACCATGATCACCGGGAAGATGCGCTCGGAGCGCATCACCTCGCGAAGGCCGTCGCGCATCGCGGCGAGCCTGCTCTCGTCGTGGCGGTGCGCCGCGGCCGGGGGCGCATGCACGAGGCCCGACACCGCGAGCGCGCCGGCGCCGAGAAGCATGGCCTGTCCCACGAGAAGCGCCGGCGCGCCGATCCATCCCGCACAACCCGCCACGACGATGCCGCCCAGCTGGAAGATGAACTGGCCGGCCGACGTGATCGCGATGGCACGCTCCCGCCCGCGGCGCACCACGCGCGTGAGAAGCGCGTCGCGCGCCGGCATCATGAAAGCGCCCAGAGTGCCCATGGCGATCCCGTAGGCGAGCACCGCGGGATAGCGGAGCGCTCCGGCGGCAACGATGCCCGCCAGCGCGAGCGGCGGAAGCGCGGCCAGGACGTGGTAGCGGAGCAGCAGGCGGCGGCAGTCGGCGCGATCGGCCACGGCGCCGCCCAGCAGCATGAACGCGATGGCGGGCGCCATCATGGCCATCTGGGCGATGCCCACGCGCTGGGCCGGCTCCTTGAGCACCACGGCGACGAGCCACGGAAACACGATCATCTGTATTCCGAAGCTGGAGAACCACGCCGCGACCCCGCCGAGGTACCAGCGGAACTGGTACCTCTCGCCCGACGCCATCAACAGCGCGTCACGACAGCTCTTCGGTGAGGAACCGGTCGACCAGCCGGCGCGCGCGCTCGGTGGACGCGTACGTCTGCGCGCGGGTGAAGGCACGCCCGCTCGAGGCGAGGTAGAAGCGCTCGTACTGCTCGCCCCGGCTCGCGAGGCCGCTGCCCGCGAAATCCCAGGCGAGCCGGAAGATGCGCGCGCGCTGCTCCGCGGTGGTGTCCTTGGCGCCGCGCAGGAAGCGGTCGATAAGCGGCCTCAGCGACGGATCGGCGAGCTGTCCGGACGTCGGCGCCGCGAGCAGGTTGTGCG
>JBKPBU010000054.1:0-5983 GCA_046727015.1 Candidatus Methylomirabilota bacterium
GAACTGCACGGCGCTCGCGCCGACCCTGCTCGAGTCCGAGCTTTTCGGCCACAAGCGGGGTGCCTTCACGGGGGCCGTGGCGGACAAGCCGGGGCTCTTCGAGAAAGCCGACGGCGGCACCATTTTCCTCGACGAGGTCGGCGACATGGCGCCCGAGATGCAGAGTCGGCTCCTGCGCGTGCTCCAGACCGGGGAGAGCAAGCCCGTTGGTGATGTGGTGACGCGAAAGGTACGCGTGCGCGTCATCGCCGCCACCAACCGGGTGCTCGAGAAGGCGCTGGTGACGGGCGAGTTCCGCGAGGACCTCTTCTACCGGTTCAACGCCTTCACGATCACCCTGCCGCCGCTGCGGGAGCGGACCGAGGACATTCCCGTTCTCGCCCATCACTTCCTTCAGAAAGCTGAGGCCAAGGTCAACAAGAAGGTCGATCGCTTCGCTCCGGAGGCGCTCGATCTTCTCAAGCGCTATCCGTGGCCCGGCAACCTGCGCGAGCTGGAGAACATCATCGAGCGCGCCGTGGTGCTGGCGACCAGCCGGCAGATCGAGGTCGCGCTGCTTCCGCTGCATCTGCAGGAGAGCGTCCCGGTCCCCATGCGGGCCGGCGAGAGTTTTTTCGAGGCGAAGGAGCGCGCGGTTGCGCGCGTCGAGCGGGAGGCCATCGAGCGCTTTCTCGGCGACGCGCGTGGCAACGTTTCGGCGGCCGCCAAGCTGGCCGGCATCACCCGGCGCAACCTTCACCGCCTTATCGTCAAGTACGGCATCGACATGCGGTCTTTCAGGACTGAGACCGGCAAGTCTCAGTAGTGGGCTCTATAAGTCTCATAGGATAATATTCTGTAAATAAGCGTTTTACCACGTGTTCGCCACTCCTGTAGCGATCAGACCGCCTGTAATGAGACATAATTGTCTCACTTTGGCGGCCAGCCTAATGCGCCTCCGCCCCCACATTTCGAAAGAAATCAGCCAGTTACAGAAAGAGAACACTTCTTGCAATTCGCGTCGGCAAGCTTGACTCGCAAGGAGGTCGAGATGGCCGGGCAGTGCCGCTGCGGGAGCGAAGTCCACTTCGCCTTTGAGCTGCTGGGATGCATCGAGTGCGGGGCTGCGTGTTGCCCAGGCTGCTCGTATCAGCTGGAGTCCACCCATTACTGCGGGAGTTGCGCAGAGAGCCTGCTGGAGCTGCCGTGGGCACCTGCGCTTCCCGCGCGCTCCTAGAGGAGGATATCGCCATGGACAGCAAGGGTAAGGCGTTCCGGCAGCTGCTCCGCGACGAGCCGTATCTTTTCACCGGGGGCATCTACTCGCCGCTCGACGCGCAGATCGCGGAAAGCGCGGGGATGAAATCCATCTACCTCAGCGGATACTCCGTCGCCATGCTGAACGGCTGGCCGGACATGGGACTCCTGACCATGACGGAAGTGGCGAAGACCGCGTCCATGGTGGCGAGTGCCGTCGACGTGCCGATCATCGCGGACGCCGACGACGGGTACGGCAACGCGCTGTCGACCATGCGCACCGTCCAGGAGTTCGTGAAGACCGGTGTGGCGGGGATCCATCTCGAGGACCAGCGCTTCCCCAAGCGATGCGGCCACATTGCCGGCAAGACGATAGTGTCTCGCGAAGAAGCCATCGGCAAGTACAAAGCCGCGCTCGCGGAGCGCGACCGGCTGGACCGGGACTTCGTGGTCATCGCGCGGACCGATGCATACGGGGCGGTCGGCGGGAGCATGGAGGAGGCGGTGTGGCGCGGGCGGGCCTACGCCGATGCGGGCGTCGACCTCGTCTGGGCGGAACTCTCGAACTCGGAGCGCGGACCGGCCATCGAGTTCGCACGGGCGATGAAGCAGACGCACCCCAGGCTGCCGCTCGCATTCAACTACTCATCTTCGTTCCGCTGGCACAAGGACCCCAACCCGCTCACGTTCCGCGAGCTGGGCGAGCTCGGCTACAAGTTCATCTTCATCACACTCTTCGGCGCTCATGCCGCCATGTACTCGGTGTGGAACGCCATGCACGAGCTCACCAAGAACGAGGAGCAGGCACAGTGGGCGCTCGAGCGGACGAAGGCGGGCCACCCGACCGAGAGTCACCATGTCATGGCGAGGGTCGCCCATTTCCAGGAGCTGGAGCGGCGCTACATTCCTGGCACGGAGGAGCGACTCAAGGACTCCGACGGCTTCGCCGAAGCGAAAACGCTCTAGTCGCGGAAGATCAGGGGCGGCGGCCGCGCGCGGCCTGGATGACTCGCCATCCCAGGAGCGCGGCCGCCGCCGCGACCACGACCCAGAGGGCGGCGTGCTCCACGTTGCCCACGATGCGGCGCAGCGGTTCCACGTAGTCGCCAAAGCTGTAGCCGAGCCCCCAGCCGACGAAAACCATGGTGGGGACATAGACGGCCGCGCCGAGGACATTGCCCGCCAGGAAGGACCACGCGCCGAGCCCGAGCGCGCCCGCGAGTGGACCGGCGGTGAAGCGGAGGCCCGGGACGAAGCGCGCGACGAAGACCGCCAGCGCGCCCCGCCGCTTGACGAAGCGCTGCATCGCCCCCAGCCGCTCGGGGTGGCCGAGAATCCAGTGGGCGTGGCGCACGAGCGCGCCGCGGCCGAAGCGGCGGCCGGCCCAATAGCCCAGGTTGTCACCGAGCACCGCGCTCACGATGCCCACCGCGAGCACGAGGTCCAGGCGCATCTGGCCGCGCCACACCAGGAAGCCCGCCACCACCAGCACCGTCTCCTCGGGGACAGGCACCCCCGCATTGCCCATGATCACGAGCACAAAGACAGCGGCATAGCCCCAGTGAGAAACTGCCGCGCCCGGGTCCAGGGAGGACGCCTGCGTGGCGAACCAGCCGGCGAACTCGGTCACGCCGGCACGAACCTCCGGGGAATCATGCCCACGTGACCGTCCTCTTCGAGAGTAGCGTAGCGGACCTCGCTCATGGTCGCGATGCCTTCCTTGCGGAGCGCTGCCCGCTTGCCCGCCATCCGGAAGGCCACGAGCAGGAGGCCGTAGACACCACCGAGCGGAGGATTTTCTCCGCCACGGCGATCTCCGGAACCAGGATGTCCATTGGTGTCTCCTCAGACGTGGGAGGGGCGCCGGCAATCGGGCTCGCACCTGCCAGCGTAACAACTCCGGGCCCCACGGCCAAGAAAGCTGCCGCGCCTCCCGTCCGCCCCGACCCGCGGCTTGACCTCTGCGCCGGGCGCGGCTAGGGTAGGGCCTTCGAGAACGCCCGGTGAACCTCAACGCCCTCAAGAAGCTCCTGGTCGGGAGTCCCCTCGCCACGGCGCAGGCCCGGCACGAGCGGCTCACCAAGACTTCTGCCCTTGCGGTCTTCTCGTCCGACGCGCTCTCCTCCGTCGCCTACGCGACGGAGGAGATCCTGCTCATCCTCGTCCTCGCCGGCACGGCGGCTCTTCACTACTCGATCCCGATCGGCGTCGCCATCGCCGTCCTGATCGCGGTGGTGGTGAGTTCGTACCGGCAGACCATCTTCGCCTACCCGCAGGGCGGCGGTTCCTACATCGTCACCAAGGACAACCTCGGCACGCTGCCCGGGCTCATCTCGGGCGGGGCGCTCCTGATCGACTACGTGCTGACCGTCGCCGTCAGCGTGGCGGCCGGAGTGGCGGCGCTCACCTCCGCCGTCCCGTGGCTCTATCCGTATCGGATCGTCATCGGGGTGGCATTCGTCACCCTGGTCACCCTCGGCAACCTCAGAGGCATCCGCGAATCCGGCAAGCTTTTCTCGCTGCCGACCTACCTGTTCATCTCCGGATTCGCCGTCCTGATCATCTACGGGCTCGTTCGCTGGAGCTTCGGCTGGGACGCGGCGGCTCACGCGGCACGCCCGACCATCGCGGCCGCCCAGGACCTGACCCTGTTCCTGGTCCTCCGCGCCTTTGCCTCCGGGTGCGCGGCGCTCACCGGAGTGGAGGCGGTGTCGGACGGGGTGCCCGCGTTCAAGCCGCCCGAGGCGAAGAACGCGCGCCTGGTGCTGGCGTGGCTCGGCGTCATCCTGATCTCGCTCTTCATGGGCATTACCTTCCTCGCCCGCCACTACGGTGTGACGCCGCTACCGCAGGAGACCATCGTGTCCCAGCTGGCGCGGCAGATCGCCGGCGAGGGCTTCTTCTACTACGCGCTCCAGGGTTCCACGATGCTCATCCTGGTGCTCGCCGCCAACACCGCTTTCGCCGATTTTCCGAGACTGTCCTTCTTCCTGGCCCGGGATGGCTTTCTCCCGCGCCAGTTCGGCTCACGTGGCGATCGCCTCGTCTTCTCAAACGGGATCCTCATCCTGGGAGGCACGGCGGCGCTCCTGATCGTGGTCTTCGGCGGGAGCACGCACAGGTTGATCCCGCTCTACGCGGTGGGCGTGTTCCTCTCCTTCACGCTCTCCCAGGCGAGCATGGTCCGCCGGTGGCTCGCCCGGCGCGAGCCGGGGTGGCGGTGGCGCTGGTGGGTCAACGCGCTGGGCGCCGCCACCACGGGGCTCGTGGTGCTTGTCATCACCGTGACCAAGTTCACCCACGGCGCGTGGGTCGTGGTGCTGCTGATACCGCTCCTGGTGATGATGTTCCTGTCCATCCACCGGCACTACGCGGACGTGGCCGGCCAGCTCTCGCTCGAGGGCTACACCATGCCCCCGCCCATGCAGCACACCGTCCTGGTCCTGGTGGGCGACCTCCACAAGGGCGTGATCCACGCGCTCCAGTACGCGCAGACGCTTGCCCCCTCGGTCAAGGGAGTCTACGTCGAGCTCGACCCCGACCGGACCAGGCGCCTCGAGGAGAAGTGGATCAAGTGGAGCATGGGGGTCCCGCTCGTCGTCCTGTCCTCACCCTACCGGTCTCTGCTCCAGCCCTTCCTCGAGTACCTCGACCACTTGCTGGCGCTCGGCGAGAATCACATGGTCACCATCGTCATCCCCGAGTTCGTGACCGCCCACTGGTGGCAGCACCTCCTGCACAATCAGACGGCGTTCCTCATCAAGGGAACGCTCCTCTTTCGCAAGAACGTCGTCGTGACGGACGTGCCCTACCACCTTCGCTAGGCGGCCTCTGGCTTCGCTAGGCGGCCTCTGGCTTCGCTAGGCGGCTTCTGGCTTCGCTAGGCGGCCTCTGGCCCCGTAAAGCGAGGCGGCCGCCAGGCGGCGCACCGTGACACTGCCGGCCACGGGATTCTTTCATCGCCGCACCTTTTCGGCTTGGAGTACGATGACGCCCGAGCGCGCCGGAGAGGGTCAATCGTGGGAGGAGAGCTTACGTCCCATTCGCTCCTGATCCAGACAGCGGAGGAGACCATCCTCCGGGAGGCGACCGCGGACGACCACGCTTCGCTGCTCGCTCTCGAGGACACCGCCCCCCACGCGGGAGCGGCCCTCATACAGGCCCGCGCCAACTTTTTCGCCCGTACCGACGCGTACCCCGTCTCCCAGGTGCTGGTGGCCGAGCGAGAGGGCGCCGTGGTTGGAGTCGAGTGCCTGGCGCTGACGGACGTGCGGGTGGGCGGGGTCGGCTGCACTGCCGGCTACCTGTCTAACTTGCGGGTTCAGCCGGGCCTCCAGCGCCGGGGGCTGGGCCCGGCCATGCTCGAGGCGGGGGAGCGCTGGGCTTTGGGCCAGGGAGCCAGCTACGTCACGGGGCTGATCAAGCAGAGCAACGCCCCGTCCATGAAGATGGTTACGGCGCTTGGATGGAACACCGTGAGCCGGTTCGATTACCTCGTGCTGGAGCTCGCCCACTTCGACGGCATGGCCGAGTCGCGAGCCGTGCAGTTCGACCTCTATCGCGACCCGCACCTGATGCGCCTGAGACTGACCGCGGTCCAGTCCCACCAGTTTGTGCCGCTCTTTCTCGAACAAGAGCTCTTCTCGCCCGCGCCCGTGGGGTCCTACGCGGGCAGCTGGACGGCGATCGGTCGCGGGGGGACGGCCTGGCTGTCCTTGTGGGACGACCGCGCGGTGCGCGGGCTCGA
>JBKPBU010000055.1:0-3922 GCA_046727015.1 Candidatus Methylomirabilota bacterium
CTACGACGCCATCGTCATCGGCGCCGGGATCTCCGGCATGTACCAGCTCCACCGGCTGCGCGGGCTCGGCCTGAGCGTGCGGGTGTTCGAGGCCGGCGACGGCGTCGGCGGCACCTGGTACTGGAACCGCTACCCCGGCGCCCGGTTCGATTCCGAGAGCTGGACCTACGGGTACTCCTTCTCCGACGAGCTGCTGCGCGAGTGGGAGTGGAGCGAGCACTTCGCGGCGCAGCCGGAGACGCTGCGCTACTGCAACTTCGTCGCCGACAAGCTCGACCTCCGCCGAGACATCGAGTTCAATTGCCGGATCACATCTGCCGTCTACGATGAGGCCGCGAATCAGTGGGAGATAGAGAGCGAGGACGGCCGGCGGGCGCGGGCGCGCTTCCTGATCACCGCGATCGGGCCCCTGTCGGCGCCGACCATGCCAGCCATCCCGGGCGTCGAGAGCTTCCGCGGCGAGTCGTACCATACCGGCACGTGGCCGCACGAGCCGGTCAGCTTCGCGGGCAAGCGCGTCGCGGTGATCGGCACCGGGGCCACCGCCGTGCAGGCGATCACCGAGATCGCCAAGACGGTCGGTCACCTCACCGTGTTCCAGCGCACGCCGAACTGGTGCGCGCCGCTGCACAATCGCCCGATCGATGCGGCCACGCAGGCGCGCATCAAGGCGACCTACCCCGAGATCTTCGCGCGCTGTCGCGACACGTTCGGCGGCTTCATCCACCAGGCCGACCCGCGCAACGCGCTCGAGGTGAGCCCGAAGGAGCGCGAGGCGTTCTACGAGAAGCTCTACGGGGAACCAGGTTTCGGGATCTGGATGGGCAACTTCCGGGATGTACTGATCGACCAGGACGCCAACGCCACCATCACCGATTTCATGCGCCGGAAGATCCGCTCTCGTGTCAAGGACCCGAAGGTGGCGGAGAAGCTGATCCCGACCAACCACGGCTTCGGCACCCGGCGAGTGCCGCTGGAGAGCGGCTACTACGAGGTCTTCAACCAGCCGAACGTGCGCCTCGTCGATGTGCGCGAGACGCCGATCGAGCGGATCACGCCGGCCGGGGTCAAGGCCAGCGATGCCGAGCGCGAGTTCGACATGATCATCTACGCCACCGGCTTCGACGCTATCACCGGGGCGTTCGACCGCATCGACGTCCGCGGCCGGGGCGGCCGGCGGCTCCGGGACAAGTGGGCGGAGGGGCCGCGCACCTATCTCGGCCTGCAGATCGAGGGTTTCCCGAACCTGTTCACGCTGGTCGGCCCGCACAATGCCGCGACGTTCTGCAACATCCCCCGCTGCATCGAACAGAACGTAGACTGGGTGACCGAGCTCCTCGGGTACATGCGCGACCACGGCCACGCCCGCGTCGAGGCCACCGCCCAGGCCGAGCGCGACTGGACCCAGCACGTGCACGACAGCGGGCGGCGCATGCTGTTCACCCAGGTCGATTCCTGGATGATGGGCATCAACTCCAACGTGGCGGGCAAGCAGAAGCGCACGCTCATCGTCTACGCGGGCGGCGCCCCGAAGTACCGCGAGCGGTGCGACGAGGTCGCGGGCGGCGGCTACGTCGGGTTCGCGTTCCGCTAGCAACGCCGAGGGCAGGAAGGTGACACGCGGGCAGGTCAGCGCGTGCGACCGGGTGTATGTTACCTACGGTGGTCCGATGAACAACTTCGACTCAGCCGCCGTGCTGGAGATGCACGGGGGCTTCCCGAGGACTGGAGGACTGCATGAACGCTCCCGAGCCGCGCTTCCAGGTCAACCAGCTCACCCCGGATCCTGCGGTCAAGTTCGACCGCGAGCTCGCGGAACAGTACATCCTCTACGCGCATCGCCTCGCCGCGCGCGGCTACGTGCAGGCGGCCGTCGGCAACATGGTGATGCGCGTGCCGCATCCGGACTATCCGGACGGGGTGTGCTACGTGAAATGCCAGGGCGTGTCGCTGGAGGAAATGAGCATCGACGACATCGTCGTCACCGACGTGCCCTTCGGGCGGATCCTCTACGGCGAGCGCGCCACCACGGTGGGGCACCAGATGAACCGCGAGATGCTGCGCCTGCGGCCCGACATCCATTGCGTCATCCACCTGCACCACGACGAGACCGTGGCCTACCTCGCCGCCGGGCATGACGAGATCCGGCCTCTGGGCCTCACGTTTTCCTACCTGATGCAAAAGCCGGTGCATTTCCTGCCCGCGCACCTCAATGTGGAAGAAGACGTGGAGCCGATCAAGACCTTCATCCAGAACACCAACTGCGTGCTGATGAAGCGCCACGGCATCACGGTGCTCGGGCGCACGGTGTCCGAGTGCTACGGACGGGTGAATATCCTCGCCGCCGAGGTGAAGCGCAATATCCTCGCTGAACAGCTCGCCGCATTGCGCGGCACCGAGGTCGACCGCATCTCGAAGGAGGAGATGGAGGAGATGTACCGTCAGGGAGACGCCGTGATGTATCCGGACGTGACCCGCTAGCGCTTCTGGTACTCGGGGCGCCAGCGGAGGAGACGGCTCTCGATCTGCCGGATGCCGAGGGCCATCACGATCCCGATCGCGCCCAGGACGACGAGCGCCACCATCATGTCGGCGGCGTTGAGGGTGCCCAGTGACTGGATGATGAGGTAGCCGAGCCCCCCGCCCGACTCGCCGCCGATGAACTCGCCCACCACCACGCCGATCAGCGCGAAGGAGATGGACGGCGTGAGCGAGGCGAAGGTCCAGGCGAGCGTGGAGGGCACGATCACGGTGCGCATGATCTGCCCGTCGCCGGCGCCGAGGAAGCGGGCGCTGTGGATGAGGTCGGCGTCCACGCCGCGGGCGCCCTGGAAGGTGTTGAAGAACACGATGAAGAAGACGATGCTCCAGGCGAGCACGACCTTGGCGAGCAGGCCGAAGCCGAAGATCATCGTGATGAGCGGGACGAGGGCGATGCGCGGCAGCGAGTTGAAGGCGACGATGAACGGGTCGAGGATCCGCGCCGGCCGCTCGTAGCGTCCGAGCACGAGGCCGGCCAGGAAGCCCGTGGTGATGCCGACGAGGAAGCCCCAGAGCGTGGACTGGATCGTCGAGAGCGCCATCTGCCAGATGGTCAGGCGCACCTTGTCGGAGGTCAGGTAGGCGAAGCGCTGCGCGATCACGGACGGCCGGCTGATAAAGAAGGGGTCGATCCAGTAGAGCCCGGGCGTCTTCGAGATCGCCTTGATGCCCGTCAGGTACTCCCAGCCCCCGAGGAAGGCCACGAGGATGCCGATCCGCCACGCCCACACGCCCAAGCGCCCGCCGTTCACGAGGCGCGCTCCTGGAATTCCTCGCCGAGCGCGTGCCAGATCTCGCCGTACTCGCGCAGGTACTCCGCGCTCTCGCGCAGGGCGATGACGTCGCGCGGGCGCGGCAGCTTGACCTCGTAGACCAGCTTGATCCGCCCCGGCCGCCGCGTCATGACGACGATGCGGTCGGCGAGCGTGATGGCCTCGGAGAGGTCGTGGGTGACGAAGACGACCGTCTGCTGTCGCGCGCCCCAGATTCCGAGCAGCTCCGCGTGGAGGTTCAGCTTGGTGTGGGTGTCGAGCGCGCCGAAGGGCTCGTCCATCAACAGGATTTCCGGATTGACGACCAGCGAGCGCATGAGGGCGACCCGCTGGCGCATCCCGCCCGAGAGCGTGGCGGGGAAGGCGTCCTCGAAGCCCTGGAGCCCCGCGAGCGCGACCGCTTCTCCGACGCGCGCGCGTATCTCCGCGGGCGCCACCCCGCGGTACTGGAGGCCCAAGGCGATGTTCTGCTCCACGGTGCGCCACGGGAATACCGTGTCCTTCTGGAAGACGTAACCGACCTGGCGGCCGGCGCGCGGGCCGACGCGCTCGCCGTCGACCAGGATCTCGCCTCCGGAAGGCACCACGAGCGAGCCGATCATGTTGAG
>JBKPBU010000056.1:0-2315 GCA_046727015.1 Candidatus Methylomirabilota bacterium
GCTCGTCGTGCTCCTCGCCCTCGCGTCGGCCGGAACATCCCCCGCGCCAGCCGACGCCCAGGGCGGCCCCATCAAGATCGGGCTGCTCGTGCCGCTCACCGGAGCCGCCTCCGCCCTCGGCAAGGACATGCTCAACGGCACCGAGCTCTATCTCGACGAGATCAACCGGCAGGTGGCGGGCCGGAAGATCGAGCTGATCGTCGAAGACACCGAGGGGGTCACGGCGACGGCGCTGACCAAGGCGCGCAAGCTCGTGGACCAGGACCACGTGGCGATCCTGACGGGCGGACTCCTGGCCTCGACGGGCTACGCCATCCATCCCTTCGCCGACGCCGCGAAGATCCCGACCACGTACCCCGTCATGTCCTCCGACGACCTGACCCAGCGCAAGCCCGCCCGGTGGGTGGTGCGGACGGGGTGGAACAGCAGCCAGTCCACCCAGGCCTTCGGCGAGTGGATCGCCAAGAACCTCAAGTACAAGAAGATCGCCACCGTCGGCTTCGACTACGCCTTCGGCTGGGAGTCGGTGGGCGGCTTCCAGCGCACCTTCGAGGAGAATGGCGGGCAGATCGTCCAGAAGATCTGGACGCCGCTCAACACCACCGACTTCTCGCCCTTCATCGCCCAGATCAAGGGCGACGTGGATGCCGTTTTCACCGTCTTCTTCGGTCGCGGGTCGCTCCAGTTCGTGAAGCAGTACGCCGATGCGGGGCTGAAGGCGAAGATCCCGCTGCTCGGCAACGGCACCGTCACCGACGAGTCGGTGCTGCCGCAGATGGGCGACGAGGCGCTGGGTGTGTACACTCCGCTCCACTACTCCGCCGCGCTCGACAATCCCGCCAACAAGAAGTTCGTGAAGGTGTTCGAAGCCAAGGCGGGCAAGGTGCCCTCGTACTACGCCGAGACCTGCTACACGAATGCGCGCTGGATCGTCGAGGCCATCAAGGCGATCAACGGCAAGGTGGAGGACCGCGAGGCCTTCCTGGCCGCGCTCAGGAAAGTGGAGCTGAAAGACTTTCCGCGCGGTCCGGTGGTCATAGACAAGTGGGGCAACCCCATCCAGAACGTCTACATTCGCAAGGTCGAGCGCGTTGGCGGCCAGCTCCAGAACACCGTGGTCTTCACGTACCCGGCGGTGAGCCAGTTCTGGAAGTACAATCCCGAGGAGTTCCTGAAGATGCCCCTCTACACGCGGGACTATCCCCCGTGCAAGTACTGCTAGCGGACATGCGCCCCTCACCCCGGCCCTCTCCCCAGAGGGGCGAGGGAGCCAGAATCCCTCTCCCCCATCGGGGGAGAGGGCAAGGGTGAGGGGATCCAAGGGTGAGCGGGCGGCTCCGATGACAGCTGAATTCGCCCTCAGGCTCGTCGGGGTGACCAAGGACTTCGGGGGCCTTCGCGCCGTGGACGAAGTTACGCTGGCCGTGCGCCCGGGGGAGCGTCGCGCGCTGATCGGCCCGAACGGGGCGGGGAAGACCACGCTGTTCAACCTCATCCTGGGGTCGCTGCCCGTCACCTCGGGCACCGTCACCCTGTTCGGCCGCGACGTGACGGGCGCCGCCGCCCACAGCCGCGCCGCGCAGGGCCTGGCCCGCACCTTCCAGATCACCAACCTCTTCCCCGACCTGACGGTCCTGGAGAATTGCCTGCTCGCCGTCCAGGCGCTGACGCCGACGCGCTTCGCCATGCTGCGGCCGGTCGGCGCCTTCGGCCGCCTCCACGTCCGGGCCCGCGCCACGCTGGAATCGGTCGGGCTCCAGGACATCGGCGACGCCGTGGTGAAGAACCTCTCCCACGGCGAGCAGCGCCAGCTCGAGATCGCGCTGGCCCTGGCCGGGCGGCCCCGCGTGCTCCTGCTTGACGAGCCCACCGCCGGCCTGTCTCCCGCGGAGTCCCGCCTCATGGCCGGTCTCATCGCGCGCCTCGACCCCGCCATCACCGTCCTCATGATCGAGCACGACATGGACATCGCCCTCGAGCTCTCGGCGCACGTGACCGTGCTCCACTACGGCCGCGTCATCGCCGACGGCTCGCGCGAGGCGATCCGGGCCGACCCGCAGGTGAGGGAGATCTACCTCGGTGCCTGAGCCCCCGCTCCGGCCCAAGACGGTCCTCGAGGTCGAGGACGTGCACACGTACTACGGCGAGAGCCACGTGCTGCAGGGCATCTCGCTCCACGTCGCCGGGGGAGAGGTGCTGGCGATCCTCGGGCGGAACGGCATGGGCAAGACCACGCTCATCCGCTCCATCATCGGCTTCACGCCCCCGCGCCGTGGCGCCGTCCGCTTCAAGGGCGAAGACATCACGCGCTGGCC
>JBKPBU010000057.1:0-1512 GCA_046727015.1 Candidatus Methylomirabilota bacterium
CCGGTCCCAGGCGTGGCTGGGAACCTTTGGCGCGGCGCCGGGCATCGCTCCCGAGCAGGTGCGCCGGTCCAAGCTGATCATCGCGTGGGGCAACAATGTCACCTGGTCGAACCTCCATCTGACGCCGGTCATCAATGCGGCTCGGCGCGACGGCGCCAGGGTCGTGGTGGTGGATCCGAAGCGGATCAAGATCGCCGAACAGGCCGATCTTCACATCGCGCTCAAGCCCGGCACCGACGTGGTCCTGGCCTGGGCAGTGGCGGCCGAGCTGGAGCGGCGCGGCGGCTTGGACCGCGAGTTCATCGAGCGCCACGTGGAAGGGTTCGAGCCCTACATGGAGCAGGCGCGCCGGTTCTCGGTGGCCGACGCGGGGCGGATCTGCGGGGTGCCCGAGGGGCAGATTCGCCAGCTCGCCGAGTGGTACCACACGCTCTCCCCCGCGGCCATCAGCGTGGGCAACGGACTCGAGCGCAATCAGAACGGTGGCAGCGGCATCCGCGCCATCTTCGCGTTGCCGGCGCTCGCGGGAAAGTTCGGCGTGCCGGGCGGCGGCCTGGTCAACGGCGCCGGCTTCGCCTTCCCCAAGACGCCGGGCCGCTTGCAGCGTCCCGACTTCGTGCCGCCGGGCACGCGCACGATCAACATCGTCGACGTGGGCCGGCATCTGCTGGATCCGGCGTTCTCGCCGCCCATCAAGGCCCTGTTCATCTACAACCACAATCCGCTGATCGTGCACCCCGACCAGAACCGTATGCGTCGCGGCTTGGCGCGCGAGGATCTCTTCACGGTGGGCTGCGATGTGGTGATGACGGACAGTCTCGCCTACGCCGACGTGGTGCTACCGGCCTCGAGTCACTTCGAATATCCCGACCTGTACGCAGCCTACGGCCAGCAGTGGCTGCAGCGGGCCGAGCCCGCGATCCCGCCCGTGGGAGAGTCACTGCCCAATACCGAGATCTTCCGGCGACTGGCCGCGCGCTTCGGCTTCACGGATCCGACCTTCACGGCCAGTGACGCCGACCTGATGGACGATGCCATCGATCCGACCGACTCGCGGCTTGGAGGCGTCCGGCCAAGCCGGCTGCCCACCGACAAGGCGACGGCCATGACCATCGGCGGCGAGCCCGCCGTCCTCTTCAAGAACGTGTTCCCCAAGACACCCTCGGGCAAAGTGGAGCTTGCCTCCGGCTATCTCGAGACGAAGTACGGCCAGCGGCTGCCGAGCTTCCGGGCCTACGAGACACCGTACCCGCTGATCCTCATCACCCCCGCTTCGGATGAGCGGATCACGTCGACTTTCGGTGGGCTCGAGGCGGGAGATGCGACGCCTCCGCTCGAGATGCATCCCGACGATGCCCGGGCGCGAGGCCTGAAGGACGGCATCATGGTTCGCGTCTGGAACGAGCTGGGCGAGGTGCATCTCCCGCTCAAGGTGAGCGATGCCATCCGCCCCGGCGTGGCGTGCAGTCTCAAGGGCGCCTGGCTCCGCACGAGTGACAACGGCCAGACGGT
>JBKPBU010000058.1:0-10373 GCA_046727015.1 Candidatus Methylomirabilota bacterium
CGCGATCGTCGGCGTCGAGCGCGCCCAGAGCGTAGCCTGCCGCCAGCTCGGCGATCTCGTCCCGGTTCATGGCTCCGCCGGCTCCTCTCGCTTCATCAAGCTTCTCAGCCGCTCGAGCCCCATTCGCGCCCGCGTCTTTACCGTGCCGAGCGGCTCGCCCAGGCGGCTGGCGATCTCCGACTGCGTCAACCCCTCGAAGAAGGCCAGCTCGACCACGCGCCGTTGCGCCTCCGGCAAGCCGTCCAGCGCCGAGCGGACGAGCCCCCGCGTCTCGGCGGCCACGCCCGGGTTCTCGCTCGGCGCCTCGCTCGACCGGGTCACCGACTCGTCCACTGGCGCCACAAAGGTCTTCCCTCTTCTACGTATGGCACGCAGCCTGTCGATTGCCCTGGTTTTCGAGCGCATGACGACCCAGGCCTCAGGACTGCCCCGCCGGGGGTCATAGCGGGCGGCCTCCTGCCAGATCTGCCAGAAAACTTCCTGCAGCACATCCTCCGAAGCGGCGGGATCGCGCACTATCCGCCTTATCAGTCCGAGGGCGAGCCCCGCAAAGGCGTCGTAGAAGCGGCTGAAGGCCTCGCGGTCACCCTGGGCGATCCTGGCGAGGAGCGCGACGGGCGCGTCCGTCGGGTTGCCGGCGGTCTGCATATGGGCGTAATGACTACCAGCCATCCCGCCCGGGGTCAACACATCCGCCCGGCTACCCACGCTCGTAGAGCCAGATAGCAGGAGAGGGCTGGCCCATAACTCTTCGACCCATGGAGGCACGACCATGACGTGGCGGCGGACGATCGGAACGCTGGTGGCGGTGGCATCGCTGGTCGCGGGCTGCGCCAGCGGCATGCAGGGCGACAAGATGGCGATGGAGAAGAAGTCGCTCTACGACCGGCTGGGCGGCAAGCCCGCCATCACAGCCGTGGTAGACGACTTCATCGGCAACGTGGCGGGCGACACGCGCATCAACCAGCGCTTCGCCAACGCGGACATTCCGCGGCTGAAGCGGATGCTCGTGGACCAGATCTGCCAGGCCTCGGGCGGGCCCTGCACCTACACGGGCGCCTCGATGAAGGACGCGCACAAGGGCATGAAGATCACCGACGCCGAGTTCAACGCGCTCGTGGAAGACCTCGTGAAGAGCCTCGACAAGTTCAAGGTGGGCGCCCAGGAGAAGAACGATCTGCTGGGTGCGCTCGGCGGCATGAAGCCTGACATCGTCAACCAGTAGCCTTCGCGTATACACGCCGGGCGGGGCGTCTCAGGTCGGTTCGATTGGCATCCGGGCTATTCCAAGCCAGGCTATGGGCGCCCCCGCCTTCTCGGCCGCCTGCGCGGCCGGCAGCGAGCCATCCCAGTCGGCGGCGACGAAGCGCCGAGCGGTGACGCCCGCGGCGGCGTCGGAGACCAGCCAGAGCAGCGGCGGCACCATGATCTCCGGCTGGAGCATCTTGCTGCGCTCACCGGCATCGTCGCCGACGAGCGGCGTGTTCGTCACACCGCCGGGAACGAGCACATTCGCCGTGACGCCGGTGCCCGCCAGATCCGCCGCCAGTATGGCCGTCGCGGACTCGGCCGCGGCCTTGCTCGCGCCGTACAACAGGTAGCCCGCGCGGACCATCGTGCCGAGGCTCGTGGTGACGGTGATGATTCGTCCCTCGCGGGCGCGCAGCATGTGCGGCACCACCGCTCGGGCCATCATGATCGGCGCCGTGGCATTCACCGCGAGGAAGCGTCCCCACTGATCCGGGGTCGCTTCCCAGAACCGGATCGGGTTCTTTCGCTGATCGGCGCGCACCGAGGCCTGGCCGATGCCGGCATTGTTGACCAGGACATCGATCCGCCCGTGCTTCTCCAGCGCGGTCGCCGCGATCCGGTCGAACGCGTCTGGCTCCGTCAGGTCGGCCGACAGCGGCTGGATCGCTCCCGACCAGCGGGCGGCAGTCGGCGCCAGCGCCGCCAGCGCCGTCGTGTTCCGATCGACGGCCACCACATCCATGCCGCTCTCGACGAGGCCCAGCGCCATGGCCCGCCCAAGCCCGCTCGCCGCACCCGTCACGATCGCGAGCTTCCGCCCCGTTGTCGTCATCCGGGCTCTCGTTTACCTCAGCTTGAAGCGCTGGATCTTGCCTGTCGCGGTCTTCGGGAGCTCGGGGACGAACTGGATCCAGCGCGGGTACTTATACGGCGCGAGCTTGCCCTTGACGAAGCCCTTGAGCTCGTCCTCGAGCGCGGACGAGGAAGCGTGGCCGTCCTTCAGCACGACGAAGGCCTTGGGCTTGACGAGGCGGTCCGTGTCCTCGTGGCCGACGACGGCGGCCTCGAGCACGGCCGCGTGACCGACCAGCGTGTTCTCGACCTCGACGGGCGAGACCCAGATGCCGCCGACTTTCAGCATGTCGTCGGCGCGGCCGCAGTACCAGAAGTAGCCGTCCGCGTCCTGGTAGTACTTGTCGCCCGTGTGGATCCACTCGCCGAAGAGCGTCGCCTTGGTCTTCTCGTGCTGGTTCCAGTAGTACGCCATGTTCGAGTCGCCCTTGACGCGCAGGCTGCCGATCTCGCCCTGCGCGACGGGCACCCCCTCGTCGTCCACGATGCGCGCTTCGTAGCCGGGTACCGGGAGGCCCGTCGAGCCCGGCCTCGCACGCCCCGGAGGGTTCGACAGGAAGATGTGCAGGATCTCCGTCGTGCCGATACCGTCGAGGATCTCGACGCCGAAGCGCTCGCCCCAGCGCTTGTAGAGCTCCTCCGGCAGCGCCTCGCCCGCTGACACGCACCGGCGTACCGAGGAAAAGTCGAAGCGCTTCTCGGCCTCCTTGACCTGGAGCATGGCCGCGTAGAGCGTCGGCACTCCAAAGAAGATGGTCGGCTTGTGGCGGTGGATCACCTCGAACATGGCTTCCGGCAGCGGCCGGTGCGGGTAGAGCACGGCCTGCGCACCCACGCGCATCGGAAAGTACATGTTGTTCCCGAGACCGTAGGCGAAGAAGAGCTTGGCCGCCGAAAAGGTCCTGTCCTCGGGCGTGATCCCCAGCACCTGGAGCCCATAGGTGTCGCAGCACACCACCATGTCGTGCTGGAGGTGAACGGCGCCCTTTGGAAAGCCGGTCGAGCCCGAGGAGTAGAGCCAGAAGCAGACGTCGTCCTTGGACATGTCCATCGCCTCGAGCGTGGACGAGCCCTTGGAGAGCCACCCGTCGAAGCCGATCTGACCCGCGCCGGGTTTGCCGACCACGACGACGTGCTTGAGGTAGCGCGCCTGGCCGAGAATCGGCCCGGCCTCGGCCAGGAGCGGTTCGGAGATCACGGCGACCCGGGCGCGGCTGTCGTTCAGGAAGTACAGGTAGTCCTGTCCGCGCATCATGGTGTTGATGGGAATGGGCACGGCCCCGATCTTGATGGCGCCCCAAAAGGAGGCGAGAAACGCGGGCGAGTCCAGCAGGAGGCACAGCACACGGTGTTCGGGCTCGACGCCAAGGCCGCGCAGGGCGTTGCCAGCGCGGTTGACCATCTCCTGGAGGCCGGCGTACGTCAGCTCACCCTCGTCGTGGAAGAAGGCGACCTTGTTCCCGCGCCCCTCGGCGACGTGGCGGTCCACGAAGAACGTGGAGGCGTTGAAGCGGTCAGGCACCTGGAACGGCTGCGTTGCCATGTCCGTACCTCCCTGGAGCGTGCGGTCTAGCGGCGGCGCGTCTTGGCGCGCGCTCGCTTCGGGGTCCTGGCAGCCCGACGCGGTGCCGTCGCGGCCTTCGCGGGCCTGACGGCCATCGCTTCGATCTCGACGAGCAGCTCGGGCTTCACGAGCCTTGAGATGATGAGCAGCGTGTTGGGCGGATAGATCCCGTCAGGGAAGTAAGCGGGGAAGACTTCGGCGCGCGCTTTCATGAAGCCGGCGATGTCCTCGGCGTGGGTGAGGAAGGTCTGGAGCCTGACGATGTCTCGCATGGAGCAACCGGCTGCTTCCACGACGGCGCGCACGTTGTCCAACGCCTGCTTCGTCTGAGCCTGGACGTCTCCGGCGGCGGCCTCGCCCCCCTGCCCCATGCCGACTTGTCCGGCGACGACGACGATCTCTCCGCAGGGCGCCACCATGCCGTGCGAATACATCCCCAGCGGGGCTCCGAACTTCTTCGGCGTCACGGGTTTGGGCATAGTGTCTCCGATCAGGCGAGCCGGACGTATTCGAACTCGACGGGCTGGCCGTTGATGCCGCGCGCGGGCGGCGCGATCCAGTTGGCGAACTTGCCGTGCTCGGTCACCGGCACCATGAGGCTCTGGATGTACGCCTTGTCCTCTTCGGTCGGGAGCCACTCATGGTGCTTCGCGTCCCACTCCGCCTGGCTGATCACGCGCCCGTCGGGCGCCACGCGAGCCTCCGCGAAGCTGCCGATGGCGCGGTGGAAAGCCCGGTGCGGGAGCTTGAGCTCGAAGTCTATCCCATGCTTCCTGATGACCTCGTTCCAGCGGGCGACGCCGCGGGCGCAGTCGGCGACGTAGTCGTCGCGCAGCCGCTCGTTGAGCGAGACGAGCGCGGGCTCCTCGCGCATCACGATGCGGTCGCCGTCGAGCTCGGCGACGCCGTACGTCGCCTCCTTCAGCAGGTGGTCGTCCTGCTTCTTGGTCTCCTCGAAGCGCCCCTTGAGCCCCGCCGTGTAGAAATTCGCGGCGTTGGTCGAGATCTCCGAGCCGAAGAGATCGAGCGAGACCGAGCAGTGGAAGTTGAGGTACCGCTGCATGGTCCGCAGGTCGATGCCGCCGTGCTTCCGCAGGTCATCGGTCTTGTGCTCCCGCATCAGCTCGCAGGCGCGCTGGACGATGCGCATGATGCCGGCCTCGCCCACGAACATGTGGTGCGCTTCCTCGGTCAGCATGAAGCGGCAGGTCTGTGACAGCGGATCGAACCCGCTCTCCGCCAGGCTCGCCAGCTGGTACTTGCCGTCGCGATCGGTGAAGAAGCAGAACATGAAGAAGGACAGCCAGTCGGGGGTCTTTTCGTTGAAGGCGCCGAGAATGCGCGGCTTGTCGGCGTCCCCCGAGCGGCGCTGGAGGAGCGCCTCCGATTCCTCGCGGCCGTCGCGGCCGAAGTGTGCGTCGAGCAGGTAGACCATCGCCCAGAGGTGGCGGCCCTCTTCCACGTTCACCTGGAAGAGGTTGCGGAGATCGTAGAGTGACGGACAGGTGCGGCCGAGGTGGCGCTGCTGCTCGACCGACGCGGGCTCAGTGTCCCCCTGGGTGACGATCAGGCGGCGCAGCGTGCCTCGGTACTCGCCCGGCACTTCCTGCCAGGCGGGCTGGCCCTTGTGGTCGCCGAAGTTGACCAGGCGCCCCGGCTCCGGCTCGGCGAGAAAGATGCCCCAGCGGTAGTCGGGCATCTTGAGGTAGCCGAACTTTGCCCAGCCCTGCGCGTCCACGCTCACGGCCGTGCGGAGGTAGACGTCCTTGGCCTGGAAGCCGTCAGGACCCATGTCGCGCCACCACTCGAGAAACTTCGGCTGCCAGTCTTCGAGGGCGCGCTGGAGCCGCCGGTTCTCGTGCAGGCTGACGTTGTTGGGAATCCTCTCCGTGTAGTCGATGCCGGCCATCACACTCTCCTTCGATCGAACTCGCTGCGCTGGCCCGTGCCGTAGACGCGGAGCGCGCCCTTGTCTCCCACGGCGTTGGGGCGCTGGAAGATCCAGTTCTGCCACGCGGACAGGCGGCTGAAGATCTTGCTCTCGAGGGTCTCGGGCCCGCCGAAGCGGAGCGAGGCCTCCATGCCCGTGAGCGCGTCGGGCGAGAACGCGGCCCGCGCCTCGATGGCGACGCGGATCTCGTCCCCCCAGTCGATGTCGTCGGGCGTGAAGGTGACGAGCCCGGCTGCCGCCGCGGCCGGTGCGTCGAGATCCTGGCCGATGCTCCGCTTGAGGTCGTCGGCGTGACCCGGGTCGCCGAGGAAGCGGCTCTGGAGGCGCGTGAGCCCGTTGGGCATCGGATATGCGCCGAAATTCATTCCCGTGAGGCGCACCGCCGCCGGCGGCCGCGAGTCCCCTTCGAGAACGCCGTCGAGCATGTAGGAGCGGTCGGCCGCCAGCGCCAGCTCGAGGAGCGTCCCCGTGAAGCAGGAGCCGGGCTCGATCAGCGCGAACACCGATCGCGAAGACACGTCGAGGCGCTTGAGCGTCCGCTTGAGATAGAGGCGGATCTCGCGGATCAGCCAGTCCGCCGCGTGCTCCTGCAGCGCGCGGTCGTGCGCCTCGACGAGATCGGCATTCCCGTCTGTCCTGAAGACCCAGATGCCGATCTCCTCCTCGTTGGCCCGGAGGTGGAGGATCAGGTCGTCCAGCTCGCGCGCGAGCGCCAGCGGCCAGAACGCGGCGCCGGCGGTCCGAATCGCCTCGAGGGCGGCCGGCGGCGGACCCCCGGGACCCTTGATGGTGATCTCCGCGATGCCCCGGCCCCTGTCGAGGGCACATGCGATCGTGCCGTAGGCGATCCGGTCGCCGTCGATGGCTCGCCCCAGCGGCGGCAGCGCGATGCCCGCGGCGCCCGCGGGCCGGTCGGTGCGCGCCGCCCGCTCGGCAGCCCGGTGCTTGACGGTCTCCTCGAGCCTGGAGCGCGGCACGACCTCGTCCACCAGCCGCCATTCGACGGCGCGCTGGCCCTTGATGCCCTCCTCCAGCGTGGAGAAGAAGTCGGCGCGGTCGCGGCGGACTTTTCGCTTGTCGACCAGGCGCGTGAGGCCTCCCGTACCGGGCAGCACGGCCAGCAGCGGCACCTCGGGCAGCGCCACCGTGGTCGAGCCGTCGTCGGCCATGATGATCCAGTCGGTCGCCAGCGCCATTTCGTAGCCCCCGCCCGCGCAGGGGCCGTTGACCGCGCAGAGGTAGCTCTGGCGCGATTCGGCGGTCGCCTCTTCGATCGCGTTGCGGGTCTCGTTGGTGAACTTGCAGAAGTTGACCTTCCAGCCATGAGAGGACTGGTTCAGCATGCGGATGTTGGCGCCGGCGCAGAAGACGCGCTCCTTGCCCGAGGTCAGCACGACCGCCCCGACCTCCGGGTGCTCGAAGCGCAGGCGCTGGATGGCGTCGTACAGCTCGATGTCCACGCCGAGGTCGTACGAGTTGAGCTTGAGCTCGTAGCCCGGCCTGAGGCCGCCGTCTTCTTTCACGTCCATGGCCAGGGTCGCCACGGGTCCGTCGAACGACAGCTTCCAGTGCTTGTACCGGGCCGGCTCGGTGCGGAAGTCGACCGGGATCGGAGCGTCAGCGTCGGCCATGTGCGGTGCCTCTCCTTAGCCCAGGATGACCCAGAGCGCCTTGGCGCTCTTGGTCCCGATGTTCTCCCAGCCGTGGGGCGTCCCACCGTCGAGATAGGCGCTGTCGCCGGTCTCGAGCTGCTGGGCCTCGCCATTGTAGTGGAGGGCGACCTTGCCCTCGAGCACGTAAAACAGCTTCATCTGGCCGGGGTCGATGATGACCTTGTCGGTCTTGACGCCCCTGGCGCGAGGGCCGAGCGTCGAGACCACCGCGCGGATCTTACCCTGGAAGAGTCCGGCCCCGAGCACGTGCCATTTCTCGCTGGTGCCATCGAAGGAGACCACCGGATACTCGCTCTTCCGGCTCACGTGGAGCCGTCCGTGAGGCGTGGGCTCGAAGAGCGAGCCGATCGGCACCCCCAGGGCCGCGGCAAGCTTGCCGAGCGTCGGCAGCGAGGGCGTCAGCCTCCCCGCTTCGATCTGCGACACCATGCTGGGCGTCATGCCGGCCTTCTCGGCGAGCTGGCGCTGCTGGAGCCCCCGCTCCGCCCTCAAGCCCTTGATGCGCGAGCCAAGGGCTGTCACGCGCCCGCCAGCTGGCGCAGCGCGCGCGCGACGAAGACCCGCGTCATCTTCTTGCGGTACGGGTGCGTCAGGTCGGTATTGTCGAGGGGCTTGGACGGCTTGAAGGCGACGTCGGCGACGCGATCGATCAGCTCGGGCGCGAGCCGCTGGCCCACGAGGAGGGCGGCCGCGGCGGGAGTGGGCCGGGGCTGGGAGGCGACGGCGCCGAGCGTGATCGCCGCCTCCCTTACGGTTTCGCCATCCATCCGAAGCGCCACCGCGACCCCGAGAATCGGAAAGTCGAATGCCCCGCGCCGGCTGAGCTTGAGATAGATCGAGCGCCAGCCGTCAGCGGGCGGCAGCTCGATGGCGGTCAGGACCTCACCCGGCTGCTTGGCCAGGTACTGGATGCCGTCGTCCCGGTAGAGCGCCGAGATGGGAATCACGCGCTCGCCGTTCGGACCCGCCAGTCTCACGCTGGCCCCCAGGCTCCAGAGCATGGGCGCGGTGTCGGACGACGACACGGCCCAGCAGCGCGAGCTGCCCGGAGCGACGAGGCAGATCTCGCCGTCCTTTTTCATGCAGAAGTCGACGGCCTTCCGCCACTCGTAGGACTGGTTGTAGTAGTTGCAGCGCGTGTCCACGCAGACATTGCCGCCGAGCGTGCCCATGTTGCGGACCTGCGGACTCGAGACCACCCCCGCCGCCATTGCCAAGCCCGGGTAGTGACGGGCGATCTCGGAATGGGACGAGACGGCCGTCAATGTCGTTCCCGCGCCGATGGACACGCCCGTCCTCGCCGAGCCGCTCACGCCCACGATGTCGCGGATGCCGCGCAGGCCGACGAGCACCGTGGGCTCGAACTGTCGGCGCTTCATGTTCGGGTAGAGATCGGTCCCGCCGGCCACGAGCATGGCCTCGGGTCCGTGGTCTGCGATGAGCTTCACCGCATCTACGACCGACACCGGAGCCAGATAGGTGAACGGCGGCAGGCGCATCATGAGGCGAACGGTCTTTCAGCGATGGCCTCGGCCGGCTCGCCGAAGGCCGATTCGATCATCCTGGGCTCGGGGAAGGTGAAGAGCGGCAGCTTCTCCGGCCCCAGGCGTGGCGCCTTGCCCTGGCGCTTGAGTTCCAGGGCTTTCACGACCTTGTCAGGCGAGATCGGGATCTCATCTATGCGCACGCCCACCGCGTCATGGACTGCGTTGGCGACGGCGGGGATCACCGGCAGGAGCGGCCCCTGCCCCGCTTCCTTGGCGCCGAAGGGCCCCTCAGGGTCGTCGGTCTCGATCAGGATGGTGTGGATCTCCGGCGTCTCGAGCGTGGTCGGGCTCTTGTACTCGAGCATCGACGGAAACTTGTGGACGCCCTTCCTGAAGACCTGCTCTTCCATGAGGACCTCGCCGAGTCCCATGTAGACCGAGCCCTCCACTTGCCCCTCCACGAGGAGCGGGTTCAGCGCGCGACCCACATCGTGGGCGATCCAGATCTCGCGCGGCTTCACCTCGCCGGTCTCGACATCCACGTCCACCTCGACCACGCAGGCCGAATAGGAGTAGCAGGGCGAGGGCCCGACGCCCCCTCCTTTGTATTTGCCGGCCCGCTTGGGCGGAGCGTAGGAGCCCGGGAAGGCCAGAACCCCGAAGCGACTCTCCGCATGGACCACGGCCTGGGCGAAGGACACGCCCCGGTCGGGGTCTCCATCCACGAAGACCCGGCGGTCCCGCATCACCAGCGTGTCGGACCCCACCTCGAGCTTCGTCGCGACGGCGTCGAGAATCTTGGCCCTGAGCCGCTCGGCGGCCTGGATGGCCGCGTTCCCGGCCATGAGGGTAACGCGCGAGGAGTAGGAGCCCAGGTCTACGGGCGTCAAATCGGTGTCGGCCGGGTGGACACGGATGTCCTTCGGCTCGATGCCCAGCACCTCCGCCACCACGTAGGCGAGAACCGAGTCCGAGCCCTGGCCGATGTCCGTGGCCCCGCAGAGCACGGCCACCAGCCCGCTCCGATCGGCGCGCACGACCACGCCCGAGTGAGGCATGTCGTTCCAGTAGATCGCGAGGCCAGCTCCCGTGAGGTAGGAGGAGCACGCGATGCCGATCCCGCGCCCGGGCGGCAGCTTGCCGCGCTTCTCGCGCCAGCCGGAGGCCTCGACCACGCGGTCGAGACACTCGCCCAAGCCGATGGTCGTGACGGTCAGGTGGTTCGCCGTCTTGGTGAAGGGCTCGGCGAGGTTGCGGCGCCGCATGTCGGCCGGATCGAGCCCCAGCTGCTCGGCCGCCTTGTCGATCTGGCACTCCATGGCGTAGCGCGGCTGCGGTGTGCCGTGCCCGCGCTTGGGACCGCAGGGTGGCTTGTTGGTGAAGACGCGCGCGCCCTCGAACTTGTAGACGGGGATCTTGTAGGTGACGGTCTGGAGCGCGCCCGTATAAAAGGTGGACGCGACTCCGTACGAGCCGTACGCGCCGCCGTCGAGCCAGGAGCGGAAATGCATCCCGGTGATGGCGCCGTCCCTGGCGAACCCGGTCTTGACCCACATCAGGACCGGGTGCCGCCCGCGGTGGACGTAGAAGACCTC
>JBKPBU010000059.1:0-1884 GCA_046727015.1 Candidatus Methylomirabilota bacterium
CGCGCGAGGCGCTTGAGCGTCACGAGCCACTGCCGCTCCTCGACGGGGGCGGGCGCCCGCAGCGCGACGGCGACGCCGTTGGGCGGCGCCATCAGCGGAACCTGATCCGCGGATCGAGCCAGGTGTAGGCGATGTCCACGAGGAAGTTGAGAAAGACGAAGGTGCTGGCGAGGATGAAGACGGCCGCCTGCACCACGGGATAGTCGCGGTTGAAGATGGCCTGCACGGAGAGGCGTCCGACCCCGGGCCAGGCGAAGATGGTCTCGGTGATGACCGAGCCGCCGAGGAGCGTGCCCAGCTCGATCCCGACGATGGTGACGATGGGAATGGACGCGTTCTTGAGCGCATGCTTCCAGACCACCGGCTGCTCGCTGACCCCCTTGGCCCGCGCGGTGCGGATGTAATCCTGCCCCAGCACCTCGAGCATGCCGGAGCGCGTGAGCCGCGTGATGCGCGCGGTGGTGAAGAGCCCGAGGGTGACCGCGGGCAGGATGAGGTGCTGGAGGTCCCCGCGCCCCGAGGAAGGCAGCCAGTTGAGCCGCACCGAGAAGACCAGGATGAGCATGATGCCCAGCCAGAAGGTCGGCATGGCCTGGCCCATGAGCGCGACCACGGTCGACACGTAGTCGATGGGCGTGTTCCGCTTGACCGCGGAGATGATGCCGGCGGGAATGGCGAGGCACAGCGCGAGGAGGAGCCCGGCCCCGGCCAGCTCGAACGTCGCGGGCAGCCGCTCCAGGACGAGGTGCATGGCGGGCTCGCCGTGGCGGACCGACTCGCCGAAATCACCGCGCAGCGCGCCCTTGAGAAAGCGGACGTACTGCACGGCCACGTGATCGTCGAAGCCCATGGCCTTGCGGAAATGCGCCACGTCCTCGGCCGTCGCGTCGGGCGGCAGGAGCAACGCCGCGGGGTCGCCCGTGAGATGGAGAATCAAGAAAACGACGACGGATACGCCGAAGAGGACCAGCACCGCCTGCCACAGGCGTCGCAGCAGGTAAGACCTCACGCCGTGGCTTTCTCCAGGCGCGCGACGGCTTCGATGTGGGGCGTGTGGGGGAACATGTCCACGGGCTGCACCCACTCCAGCCGATAGCCACCGCGCACGAGCTCGCCCAGATCGCGCGCCAGCGTCGAAGGGTTGCAGGACACGTAGACGATGCGCGCGGGTCCCATCTGCAGGAGCGCGCGTAGCGCCTTCGGGTGGAAGCCCGCGCGCGGCGGATCCGCCACGACCACCTGGGCCCTCACACCCTGGGCAATGAGAGACGGCAGCGCGAAACGAACCTCGCCGGCGAGAAAGGTGCAGTTGGCGATGCCGTTGGCGGCCGCATTGCGGGCGGCGTCGTCCACCGCGGCCTGCGTCACCTCGACACCGTAGACCCAGCGGCAGCGCCCGGCCAGCTGCAGGCTGATGGCGCCCGTGCCGGAGTACAGGTCCAGCACGGTTTCATCGCCCGTGAGACCCGCGGAGTCGAGCACGAGGGAAAAGAGCCGCTCGGCCTGCGCGGTATTGGTCTGGAAAAAGGAGTTGGCGGAGACCTGGAACTGGAGCCCGCCCACCGACTCGAGAATGTGATCGCGGCCTCCGAGGAGGTGCTCCTCGACTCCCACCGCCACGCTCGCCTTCTTGGGATTGACGTTCATCACCACGCTCGCGGTCCGCGGCACGCGCGCCGCGAGCCGCGCGGCCAGGGGCGCCAGCTCCGACACCGCCGGCGAGGAGGTCACGACGTTGACCATGCTCTCACCCGTCCGGTAGCCCTCCCGCAGCATGAGGAAGCGCAGAAGCCCCTCTCCCGCGTCCTGCTCCCACGCCCCGAGCCCGCTCTCGGCGAAGAAACGCCGCGCCTCGTCGAGCAGCGCGTTCATGCGGTCGGACTG
>JBKPBU010000060.1:0-2035 GCA_046727015.1 Candidatus Methylomirabilota bacterium
GAGAACTTGTAGCCGCGGCGGTACTCGAACTTGTCCACGGCCTTCATCAGGCCGATGTTGCCCTCCTGGATCAGGTCGAGGAACTGGAGCCCGCGGTTCGTGTACTTCTTCGCGATCGAGATGACGAGGCGGAGGTTGGCCTCGACCATTTCCTTCTTGGCGCGGGCGGCCTTGACCTCGCCCGTGCGGATGTCCTTGACGATGCGCTTGAGATCGTCGCACCGGGTCTGGGCAATCTCCTCGGCGCGCTTGATCTTCTGCTGGGCGACCCAGACGAGGCGCTCCTTGATCGACGGATGGCGGGCGGCCGCCTTCTGATAGAGGTCGCGGTCGCCGTCTTCGCGATCCTCGGAGAGCGAATCGAGGAAGGCGTCGACCTCGGCCGGCGCGGGGCGCTTGCCGTCCGACCACAGCGCGATCTCACGCTCGGCGACCTGGATCTTCTCGACGAGCTTCTTGAGGTCCTGGCCCCACTGATCGAGGAGGGACGGCTGGAGGCTCAACGTGCGGAGGGTTTGCAGCGCCTTCACCTGCTTGGCCTGGGCGGCCACCTCGTGCTTCTTCCACGGCGGCTCGCCCTTTCGCTTCTTGCGCCCGCCGGCCTTGGCGCGCAGCTTCCGCGCCAGGTCGAGGACCTTCTCGCGCTCGCGCAGCAGCCGGTCGACGGTGCCGAGCTCGCGCATGACCGAGCGCCGGAGGTCGGCCTCCTTTTCCTCGGTGAACTCTTCCTCGGGGTAGTCGACCAGGTCCTTGATCGGCACCAGGTCTTTGCGCAGGTCGTCGCGGACGGCGCGGATCTTGTCGAGCGCCAGCGTGGTGGAGAGGATGGCGCGCGTCGATTCGTCCTTGCCCTCCTCGATGCGCTTGGCCAGCGTGATCTCGCCCTCGCGGGTGAGGAGCGACACGCGCCCCATCTCGCGCAGGTACAGGCGGACGGGATCCTCGGTGCGCCCGACGGGGCCCGGCGTGAGATCGATCCGTCGCGGCTCGACGGGCTCGTCGTCGTCGGGCTCGGGATCGGGCGCCTGGCTCGCCCCTTCGCTGGGCAGCCGTCCCGCCTTGGCCGCGTCCACCACTTCGATGTCCATGGACCCGAAGAGCATCATGATGTCGTCGAGCTGATCCAGCGAAACGATGTCGGAGGGCAGGGCGTCGTTGACCTCGTCGTAGGTCAGGAAGCCCTTTTCTTTCCCCTTGGCGATGAGCTTGTCCAGCTCCTGCAGCTTTGGTTCGTCCGCCATGCTCGTCGGCTCTCCTGATGGGGGGTGTGTGGTCATCGACCGGTGACCATGCCTCTGACGGCCTGGGCCAAGTCTTGTAGATTCCGGAGCTCGGCCTGGAGGCTGGCCACTGCAGGATCGCCCGTCGACTGGGCCTGCGTGATGGCCAGGCTCAACTCCCGGATCCGCTGTTTCCGGCGTCGAATATCGTACCGCTTCTGCAGCTCCGTCACCTGGATATGTATGTCGGTCCACTCCCGCTGCTCGAGGAGAAGCGCGGCCAGGAGGCTCCGCTCCGCTTCCCCGGGCAGCTCGGCCATGAGGGCCTCCGGGGCCATGCCCTCGGGGGCTCGCCGCAGCGCGCCAAGGATCGCCCGCAATCCTGGGTGGGCGATGTGCACCTCTTCAAGATACGGCAGAAGTCCAATTCTCGCCTCTTCCATGTGAAGGAGCATCAGGAGGAGGTCGTGCTCGGAGAGGCTGGGGGGAGGCCAGGCCTGGGCTGAGCCAGAGGGCCCGGCGGGGGCGGCCGTGGTCTTTCGCGAGCGGGCGCCCTGGAGCTGCTGGGCCTCGATCCAGAGCTGGGTGGCATCGACGCCGAGCTTGCGCGCCGCCTCCCGCGCCAGCGCGGTCGCCTCCTCGGCATTGGGCACGCGGGAGAGGATGAGCGCCACGCGCGCGTGCGCGGTGGAGCGGCCGCGCGGCGTGGTGAGGTCCTCCTCGCCGAGCGCCCGCTCGAGGACGAAGTCGAGGATGCTCCGGGCGGCGTCGAGGCGGGACTGCAAGGCGGGCGCGCCTTCCGCCCGCAGCAGGCT
>JBKPBU010000061.1:0-2288 GCA_046727015.1 Candidatus Methylomirabilota bacterium
GAGCATCCCGTCATCGCCGACCTCGTGATTCCGGTGCCCGACTCGGGGGTGGGGGCGGCGCTGGGCTTCGCCGAGGAGGCGGGGCTGCCCTACGACTCAGGGCTCGTCCGCAACCACTACGTCGGGCGCACCTTCATCGAGCCCAAGCAGGGCATCCGGCACTTCGGCGTCAAGGTCAAGCTCAACCCGAACCGCGAGGTGCTCAACGGCAAGCGCGTGGTCGTCGTCGACGATTCGATAGTCCGCGGCACCACGAGCCGCAAGATCGTCAAGATGGTGCAGGCCGCCGGCGCCACGGAGGTGCACGTGCGCATCTCGTCGCCGCCCATCCAGTGGCCGTGCTACTACGGTATCGACACGCCGACCCGCAAGGAGCTGATCGGGTCGAGTCACGAGGTGCCGGAGATCCAGAAGTATCTGGGCGCGGACACGCTCGGCTACCTCTCGCTGGACGGCATGCTGAAGGCCACCGGCAACGACCCGGCCCACTTCTGTCACGCCTGCTTCACGGGGCAGTACCAGGTCGGCTTCGATCACGGGGACCCGGCCCAGCTGAAGCTCTTCGACTCGTAGCCTGGAGTTCATGGACCCACTGACGTATCGATCAGCCGGCGTGGACATCGGCGCCGGCGACGAGGCCGTCCGCCGGATCAAGCGCCTCGCCGCGTCCACGCAGCGCCCCGAGGTCCTGGGCGGTATCGGCGCGTTCGCGTCGTTTGTCACGATCCCGGCCGGCTACCGCGAGCCCGTCCTCGTCTCGTCCACCGACGGCGTCGGCACCAAGCTCAAGGTCGCCTTCGTGGCCGATCGTCACGAGACGGTCGGCATCGATCTGGTCGCCATGGGCGTCAACGACCTCCTCGTCCACGGCGCCGAGCCCCTCTACTTTCTCGACTACCTCGCCGTGCACCGCGTGGACCCGGCGCGCGTCGAAGCCATCGTATCCGGGGTCGCCGAGGGGTGCCGCAGGGCGGGATGCGCGCTGGTCGGCGGCGAGACCGCGGAGATGACCGACATGTACGCCCCGGACGAATACGACCTGGCTGGCTTCGCCGTGGGCGTGGCGGAGCGCAGCGGCATCGTGACCGGCGCGGAGATCAAGCCCGGCGACCACGTGCTCGGGCTCGCATCCTCCGGGCTCCACTCGAACGGCTTCACCCTGGTGCGAAAGGCGGTCTTCGAGAGCATGGGGCTCCGGCCCGGCGACATGATGCCCGGGCTCGGACGGTCCGTCGCCGACGAGCTCCTCGAGCCCACGCGCATCTACGTCAAGCCCGTGCTGGGTCTGCTCAAGAGCGTGCCGGTGCTCGGGATGGCCCACGTGACCGGCGGCGGCATCAGCGAGAACCTGCCGCGGGTGCTGCCAGAGGGCTGCCAGGCGGTGCTCGAGCCGCGGGCGTGGCCCGTGCCCCCGATCTTCCGGATCATCCAGGAGGCGGGACGGATCGAGGACGCCGAGATGCGGCGCACGTTCAACATGGGCCTGGGGTATCTCCTCGTCGTGCGTCCCGGCGACGCGGCGCGCGCGGCCCAGGTCCTGTCTGCCTCGGGGGAGCGCGTCTTCGACGTCGGCGAGATCCGGGCGGGCGACCGGGCGGTCGTGTATGCCTGAGCGGCTCCGGGTCGGCGTCCTCGCCTCCGGCAGGGGCTCGAACTTCCAGGCCCTCGTCGAGGCCGCCGAATCGGGCCGGCTTCCGGTCGTCATCGCGGTGCTGATCTCGGACCGCGACGCGGCCCCGGTCCTGGACATCGCCCGCGCGCACGGCGTCGAGGCGCTCTTCCTCGACCCGAAGCAGTACCCGACCCGGGAGGCGCACGAGAAGGCCATCATTGCGGCGCTCGACGAGAGGCGGATCGGGCTCATGTGCCACGCGGGCTACATGCGGATCCTGACGTCGACCTACACCGAGCATTTCCGGGGGCGCGCGCTCAATATCCATCCCGCCCTGCTGCCCGCGTTCCCGGGGCTGCACGCGCAGCGCCAGGCGCTCGAGCACGGCGTCAGAGTGACCGGCGCCACCGTGCACTTCTCCGACGAGGGCATGGACACGGGCCCCATCGTCCTCCAGGCGGCGGTGCCAGTCTTTTTGAATGATACGGAGGAGAGTCTGTCGCGGCGGATCCTCGCCGAGGAGCATCGCATCTTCCCGGAGGCCGTCCGGCTTTTCGCCGAGGGGCGGCTTCGCATCGACGGCCGGAGGGTCCACATCAGGGAGAGTCCATGAGCACAGTGAAGCGCGCGCTCCTGAGCGTGCACGACAAGACCGGCGTGGTGGACTTCGCGAAGG
>JBKPBU010000062.1:0-13040 GCA_046727015.1 Candidatus Methylomirabilota bacterium
ATCCAGCACGAGATGTCCTACCTCTTCGATCCGTCGCACGTGTCGCCCGACATCCGGCTCGCCGGCCTCAGGCCCTGCTCGCGCCGCGAGGCCTACCACGCCGACATCACCTACGGCACCAACAACGAGTTCGGCTTCGACTACCTCCGCGACAACATGCGCTTCAGCCTGGAGGACATGGTCCAGCGCGAGCACCACTTCGCCATCGTCGACGAGGTCGACTCGATCCTGATCGACGAGGCCCGCACCCCGCTCATCATCTCGGGCCCCGCCGAGGGCTCGACCGAGCGCTACTACAAGATCGACCGCATCATTCCCAAGCTCAAGCGCGCGGCGACGATCGTGGAGGGGAAACTCTCGGAGATCGAGGCCACGGCGCCGGGCGACTACATCGTGGACGAGAAGTCGCGGGCGGTGTCGCTGACCGAGCAGGGCATCACGCACTGCGAGCGGCTCCTGAACATCGAGAATCTCTACGACCCTTCGCAGATGGAAGTGCTCCACCACATCAGCCAGGCGCTCAAGGCCCACGCCCTTTTCAAGAGGGACGTGGACTATGTGATCAAGGACGGCCAGGTCATCATCGTGGACGAGTTCACCGGGCGCATGATGCCTGGACGCCGCTGGTCGGACGGGCTTCACCAGGCCGTCGAAGCCAAGGAAGGCGTCAAGATCGAGTCTGAAAATCAGACACTTGCCACCATTACTCTGCAGAATTACTTCAGGATGTACGACAAGCTGGCGGGCATGACGGGCACGGCGGCCACGGAGGCCGACGAGTTCGCCAAGATCTACGAGCTCGACGTCACCGTCGTCCCCACCAATCAGCCGATGTCCCGCGTCAACTTCCCGGACGTGGTCTACAAGACGGAGCGGGAGAAGTTCGAGGCGGTCAGCGCCGAGATCGCCGCGCTGCACGAGAAAGGTCAGCCCGCGCTCGTGGGCACGGTCTCCATCGAGAAGTCCGAGCTCCTCTCGCGGCTCCTGAAGAAACGCGGCATCCCGCACCAGGTGCTCAACGCCAAGTACCACGAGCGCGAGGCTGAAATCGTCGCCCAGGCCGGCCGTGAGAACGCGGTCACCATCGCCACGAACATGGCCGGGCGGGGCACGGACATCCTGTTGGGCGGCAACCCGGATTTCCTGGCCAAGGAGTTGCTGAGGAAGAAGGGTCTGGATCCGGCGCTGGCGCCTCTCGAAGCTCGCGAGAGCGCCTGGACGGAGGCCAATACCGTCACGCAGCCCGAGCACGAGCGCGTCGTGAAGCTCGGGGGGCTTCACATCATCGGCACGGAGCGCCACGAATCCCGGCGAATCGACAACCAGCTGCGGGGCCGATCGGGACGGCAGGGCGACCCCGGCTCCTCGCGCTTCTACCTCTCCCTCGAGGACGACCTGCTCCGCATCTTCGGCTCCGAGCGCATCCAGCGCATCATGGAGCGGCTGGGGATGGAGGAGGGCGAGCCGATCGAGCACAAGCTCGTCACGCGCGCCATCAGCACGGCCCAGAAGCGCGTCGAGACGCGCAACTTCGAGATTCGCAAGCACCTCCTTGAATACGACGACGTGATGAACAAGCAGCGCGAGATCGTCTACGGCCTCCGCCGCGACATCCTCGAGGGCGAGAGCCAGGAGGAGCGGATCCTCGAGTGGGCGGGCGAGGTCGCCGAGGGCATAGGGGAGCGCTTCGCCCCCCGCGACGCCCACGCCGAGGACTGGGACCTGGCCGGCCTCAACGAAGCGCTCTACCGGCAATTCGATCTGCGCCTGACGGGTGACAAGACCGAGGGGGCGCTGGAGACCGGGTCGGCCGAGGCACTCGACGCCGCCGTCCAGGAGGCGGTGGAAGCGCTGTACCGGGAGCGCGAGCGGCAGGTCGGACCCGAGCTCCTCCACCGGCTCGAGCGCTGGATCCTGCTGGGGCTGCGGTGGGAGGATGGCGAGTTTCGCGGAATCGACCAGCTGTGGAAAGACCATCTGCTGAACATGGATCACCTGAAGGAAGGCATCGGGCTCCGCGGCTACGGCCAGCGCGACCCGCTGACCGAGTACAAGAAGGAAGCCTTCGACATGTTCCAGGAGATGATGGACCACCTGAAGGAAGTCGTGCTCGAGCAGCTCTTCAAGGTCCGGATCGGCAACGCCGACCTGGCTCCCGCGCCCGCCGCGGCGCCCGCGATCGCGCCGAAGCCGGCATGGCGCGAGATTCACGGCACCAACGGGGACGCCATGCCCAGCGAGCCGCGCATGCTGGCCGGGGCAAAGGTGGGGCGCAACGAGGCGTGTCCGTGCGGGTCCGGCAAGAAGTACAAGAAGTGCTGCCTCCTCAAAGGCGCCTGACTAGCCTCGACCCAGCATCTGGTGCCCGGATGGTTCAGAAACCCCCTCCCATGGGGTTTTTTCTTGTACCCAGCGCCCGAGCCGTGTTATCTGTGAGTGCCGAAGTCCGGCAAGCGTATGCGCCTTGAACTCATCGTGATCCAGGGCTTCAAGTCCTTCGCCGAGAAGACGGAGATCAAGGTCTTCCCCGGCGTCACCTGCATCGTCGGCCCGAACGGTTGCGGCAAGTCCAATGTCGCCGACGCCGTCCGGTGGGCCCTCGGCGAGCAGAGCCCGAAGACTCTGCGCGGCCAGAAGATGGAAGACGTGATCTTCCACGGCGCGTCTTCGCGCAAGGCGGTGGGGCTGGCCGAGGTCGGCCTTGTCTTCAACAACGACGGCGGCCTCGACGTGCCGTGGAGCGAAGTCGGGGTGGCCCGGCGGCTCTACCGGACCGGCGAGAGCGAATACGTACTCAACAAGGGCGTCTGTCGTCTCCGCGATATCCAGGACCTCTTCGCCGGCACCGGCGTGAATCCCAAGGCCTACGCTCTCATGGACCAGGACCGGCTCAACCACGTCCTGACCGCCAAGCCCTGGGAGCGGCGCATCTTCATCGAGGAGGCGGCCGGTGTCGCGCGCTACAAGCAGCAGCGAGCCGAGACTCAGGGCAAGCTCGACGCCACCCGCCAGAACCTGCAGCGCGTCCGGGACGTGATGGACGAGGTCAAGCGCCAGGTCGGCTCGCTCGAGCGCCAGGCGAAGAAGGCCCAGCAGTACAAGGCGCTCCACCAGGAGCGGCAGGCTCTCGACCTGGCCATGCTGGCGGCCGACTACGCGGGCCTGACCGCCGCGCACGAGGCGCTGGCTCAGGAGGGCGTCAGACTTCGCCGGGAGGAAGGCGAACGGCGGGTCTCCATCGCCCAGGTCGAGGCCCGCGAGGCAACGCTGCGCGCGGCAATACAGGAAAGCGACTACCGCCTGGCCGACCTCAGGCAATCGGCGCAAAAGTTCCAGGGCGAAGTGGAGCGTCTGCTCGAGCGACGAGAGCAGATGGGTGCGCAGATCCGCGAGATGGGCGAGGAGGAGCTGCGGCTCGGCGAGGAGATGCGATCGCTCACCGAGCGCCGCGGCGAGATCGGAGTCAAGAGAGAGGACGCGATACGAGCCCTGACCGAGGCGCGGGAGCGCTTTGCCGGGCTGGACCGGCAGGTCAAGGCTCTCGAAGCCGACCTCGAGCAGCGCCGGGTCGAGCTTGGACGGCGCCGAGCCGCCGTCGAGGCGCTGCGCCTGGAGCAGATCCGGGCGGCCGGGGACCGCGCCGAGCTCACGCGCTCGACGGGCGAGCTTCGGGAGCGCGGTGCCCAGCTCGAACGCCGCCGCGAGCGGCTCGAATCCGAAACGGCCTCGGCCCGGGCGGAAGCCGACGCGCTGGCGGCGGCGCGCCGACAGCTCGAGACGAGCTTCGAGCAAACCGGCGTCCAGCTCTCCCTCTTGACGGGAGAAAGAGAGCAGGTCGAGGAGGAGCTCGGGCGGCAGAGCGCCAGACGCGTCCATGCGCAGGAGTCGCTGGCGGCGCTCCGCGTGGCCATCGCCGCGAAGGAATCGGCCCGCGAAGCGCTGGACCTCCTCGAGCGCGAGCGGGAAGGCTACGGCGCCGGCGTACGCTCACTCTTCTCACCTCAGGCGGCCTCCTCCGTGGCGGGCGTGGTAGGCACCGTCGCCGACCTTCTCGACGTTCCACCCGGCCTGGAACCCGCGGTGGAAGCAGTGCTGGGCGACCGGCTCCAGTGGGTCATCGTCGAGCGCTTCGAGCATTCCCGGACGGCGCTCGGCTACCTCGAGCGCGAAGGTGTGGGGGCGGCGACGCTCCTCGCCCTCGAGACGATCGCCGCGGCTCGCCAACCCGCCGGCGGACACACCGACGACAAGGAGATCACCTGGGCCGATCGCCTGGTCGGCGGCGCGCGGCCCGAGCTGGTCCGGCACCTGCTGGGGCACGTCGCGATCGTCGGAAGCCTCGACGTGGCCGAGGCCTTGTGGCGGCGGAACGGAACGGCGGCGACCTTTGTCACCCGCGCCGGCGAGGTGTTGTCGCCCGCGGGCGCTCTGACGGGCGGCCGGCGGCACAAGGAACAACAGGCGAATGACCACTCCCTGCTCGGGAGGAAGCGGGCGCTGCGCCAGCTGTCGGAGGAGCTGGGCGGCCTCGCCCTTCAGGCGGAGGAGGCCGTGCGGCAGCTCCAGGCCCTCGACGGCGAAGTCGAATCGCTGCGGGGCCGCCAGGAGGTCTTGCAGGTCTCCGTCCACGCTCAGGAGTCGGCCCGGCTGAGCGGCGAGAAGGACATCGAGGCCACCCACCGCGAGGCCGAGCGCGTGCTGCGCCATCTCGAGACGCTCCAGGCGGAGAGGCGTCAGCTCTCGAGCGAGGCCGCAACGGCGGCGCACGAGCTCGAGGCGCTGGACGCGCAGCTGTCGGAGGTGATGGCGCGCGAGACGGCCATCGAGTCGGAGATGACGGTGCTGCGGGCCGGCCTCGAGGCCGATCAGGCGATGGAGGCTTCCACCGTGGTCGCCGCGACGACCTGCCGTGTCGATCTCGCCACGGTTCTCGAGCGCGTCGAGGCCCTCGGGCGCGAGATCGACAGCCTGGGCGAGCTCGAGGGAGAGTTCGCGGTGCGGCTCCAGGAAGCCGGGAGCCGGCGCTCCCAGATCTTCGACCGGCGCCAGGAGCTGACGCGCGAACAGGGCCGGACCGACGAGCGGGCTCGCGAGGTCGGGGGGGAGCGCGACCGCAAGGAGCGGGAGGTCGCCGTGCTCGCGGAAGAGCATGGGCGGCGTCTCGACGAGAGACAGGCGATGGAGAACGAGCTGCGGGAGGCGCAGCGGCGGCTGGACGGCCTGGTCTCGCGGATCCACGAGCTGGATTTGAAGGAGACAGAAGGCCGCGTGCGCCGTGAAGAGCTTCTCCAGGAGGCCGGCCGCCGTCACGCCGTCGAGGGGGCGGAGACGCTGCTCACCGCGCACGATCCGACGCGCGATATCGAGGCCGGAAGAGCGCGCTACGAGGAGCTGGGAGAAAAGCTCGAAGGGATGGGCCCGGTCAACCTCGTGGCGGACGACGAGTACCGCGAGCTCCAGGAGCGGCTCGAGTTCCTTCGAAGCCAGCACGACGACCTCGTGCAGTCCATGAAGGACCTGGATCGCGCCCTCCGCGGCATGACGCGAACGGCCCAGGACCGCTTCCAGGAGGCTTTCGAGGAGATCAACCGGCATTTCGGGGAGATCTTTCAGCGCCTCTTCGAAGGCGGCCGGGCCGAGCTGCGCATGGTGCCGCCGGAAGAAGGCGAGGACGACCCGCTGGAGCTGGGGGTCGAGCTCATGGCACAGCCGCGCGGCAAGCGGCTCCAGGCGGTCACGCTGATGTCAGGCGGCGAGCGGGCGCTCACCGGTCTCGCGCTGCTGTTCGCGATCTTCTACTACCGCCCGAGCCCCTTCTGCGTCCTCGACGAGGTCGACGCTCCACTCGACGACGCCAACATCCACCGCTTCATCAGGGTGCTGCGGGAGCTCTGCTCGCAGACTCAGTTCATCGTCATCACCCACAACCGCAAGACCATGGAAGCCGCCGACGTCCTGTACGGCGTGACCATGGAGGAGCCCGGGCTTTCCCGCATCGTTTCCGTGAAGCTGACTGAAGCCTAACTGCGCCCCCGCTTTGACTCTTTGCCCGCCCAGGGCGTAGACTTCCCCAGAGGTATCATGAGCTCTCTGGGAATTCGTCTGCGCGAGCTTCGCGAGGCCAAGGGGGTCTCGCTCGACGACATCGCGCGCTCCACGCGGGTCGGGCGGCGGCACCTCGAGGCCCTCGAATCGGACAGCTGGGGCGAGCTGCCGGCGCCGGTCTTCGTCAAGGGCTTCATCCGGGCATACTGCGACTTCCTCGACGCCTCACCCGACGAGGCGCTCGGGGTGTACCGGGAAGCCTCGGGCGAGCCCGCGAAGCCCGAGCGCGTTCAGAGCGTCCTGCGCAGCGGGCCGTCCCGCCGCGCCGGGCCGCTCGTGGTGAGCCTCGTCCTCTTCATCGCGCTTGGCGCGAGCCTGTTCGCGCTTCGAGTCGGGCTCAAGAGCTCTCAGCATGCGGCGCCGGCCACGTCGGGGTCGGCTCGGGGCGCCGCAGAGACCGCCCCCTCATCGGCCACCACTCCGGCCGTGGTCACGCCTGCCATTCCTCCGCAGCCGGTCGCGGCACCGGCGGCCGAGCCAAGGCCTCCAGCGCAGCGACTCCTGATTCACGCCGTCGAGCCCACGTGGATACGAGTACAAGCGGACGAGGGGCCGGTGTCGGAGGAGCTGCTGCAGGCGGGCGCCGTCCGGGAATGGTCAGCCGCGCGCCGGTTCGTCCTCACGGTGGGCAATGCGGGCGGCCTCGAGATCGATCTGAACGGGCGGCGTATGCCTCCGCTGGGAGCCAGAGGGGCGGTCATCCAGAAACTGGTGCTGCCGCAGGAAACCCAGGGAACGGGATCGTAATGGGCTTCTTCGGGGGCCTGGCCGACCGCCTGAAGCAGGGCCTGGACCGCTCGCGCCAGGCCATGAGCCGGGGGCTCGACGGCCTCCTCTCCTCGGGCAGGGTCGTCGACGAAGTCATGCTGGAGGAGCTGGAAGAGCTGCTGGTCGCCTCCGACCTCGGGGCCGGCGAGGCGAGTGAGTTCGTGTCGCGCGTGCGAGCCGAAGCGAGGCGCACGGGGGCGCTGTCCGGTCAGGACGTCCGGGCGCTCCTGGGGCGATTCCTCGAAGAGACTCTGGCGGGTGCGGCCGCGCCGCTCAACCTGGATGGAGCGCCGAGCGTCGTGCTGATGCTCGGGGTCAACGGCTCGGGCAAGACCACGTCCAGCGGCAAGCTGGCGGCCGCGCTCCGCGCGTCGGGCAAGAGCGTCCTCTTGGCTGCCGCCGACACCTTCAGGGCGGCGGCGGTGGAGCAGCTCGAGGAATGGGGCCGTCGGGCCGGGGCGGAGGTGATACGGCAGGGAGCGGGCGCGGACCCGGCCGCGGTAGTCTTCGACGCCGTGAAGGCGGCCACCGCCCGTGGTGTGGACGTGCTCCTGGTAGACACCGCCGGGCGTCTGCATACCAAGTCGAACCTGATGGACGAGCTCGTCAAGCTCAAGAAGGTCGTATCCCGTCAGCTGCCGGGCGCGCCGCACGAGTGCCTGATGGTGCTGGAGGCGTCGACGGGGCAGAACGCCATAGCCCAGGCAAGGCTCTTTCACGAGGCGGTAGGGTTGACGGGGCTCGTGCTGACCAAGCTCGACGGGACGGCCAAGGGCGGCATCGTGGTGCGCATCTACCGCGAGCTCGGCGTGCCGATCAAATTCATCGGCGTAGGCGAGCAAGTGGAAGACCTCCAGCCCTTCGATCCCAAGACCTTCGTCGACGGCCTCATCTCGCCATGACGACGGTCCCCGCGCCGCGACCCGAGCTCTTGTCCCCGCTGAGCCCCGAGGACATACGCTGGATGGGGCGCGCGCTCGAGCTGGCCGGGCGTGGCGCCGGCTTGACCTCTCCCAATCCAATCGTGGGCGCCGTGCTCGTTGCTGCGGGCCGCGCTGCCGGCGAGGGCTTCCACGCCAGGGCGGGCGGCGCCCACGCCGAGGCGGGGGCGTTGGCACAGGCCGGCGCGGCGGCCCGCGGCGCGACTCTCTACGTCACGCTCGAACCCTGCAATCACAGGGGCCGGACTCCGCCGTGCGTGGAGGCGATCAGGACGGCCGGAGTGAAACGCGTCGTCATCGGGACGCGCGATCCAAATCCCCGGGTGCCGGGGGGCGGGGCCAACGCGCTGGCGGGGACCGGCGTCGAGGTGGCGATGGGTTGTCGCGAGCACGAGGCCATCGCGCTCAACCAGGTCTTCATCACCGCGGCCCGGCGTGGACGGCCCCACGTCACCCTCAAGTGGGCCGCAACGCTCGACGGCGCGACCGCCGACTCCAGGCGCTCTTCGCGATGGGTCACGGGGACACAGGCGCGGCTCGAGGCGCATCGCCTGAGGAGTCGAGCGGATGCCGTTGTCGTCGGAATAGGGACGGCCCTCGCCGACGACCCGGCCCTGGACGTGCGACTCGGCAGTCCGTGGCCGCGCGAGCCCTTTCGGGTTGTCGTCGACAGCTTCGCGCGTCTGCCGGTGACGGCGCGCCTCATCGAGGCGGGGAGGCCCGAGAGGGCGCTCGTGGCGGTGACGGACGCCGCCGACGCGGAGCGGGTGGGAGGACTCGAGGCGCGGGGCGTGACCGTCCTCAGGTGCAAGTCGCAGGAGGGACACGTGGACGTGACTGACCTCGTGTCCAGGCTCGGCGGCCTCGACGTGAGCGGAATCCTCGTCGAAGGAGGTGGCACGCTGGCCTCGGCCTTCCTCGAGGCGGGCCTCGTGGATCGTCTCGTCGCCTTCACGGCCCCCATGCTCCTCGGGGGCGCGGCCTCTCCCAGAGCCGTCGGGGGCGCGGGCCTGCTGTTGCCGGAGGCGATCCGGCTCGAGGGCGTCACCGTCCGCTCCGTGGGAGCCGACTTGATGGTGGAAGCCGAGGTCGTTCATCCGGGCAGCGGGCATGCGGGCGGCGGACGCTGAGATGTTCACGGGCATCGTCGAGGAGACCGGCCGGGTATTGCGCCGCACCGACGCCAGGCTCGTGGTGGGCGCCGGTGTGACACTCGCGGGCAGCCAGGTCGGCTCGAGCCTCGCCGTGAACGGTGTCTGCCTGACGGCGGTGGAGCTCCACGGCGACAGCGTCGGCTTCGACGTCGGGCCCGAGACCCTCGCCCGGACCGCGCTCGGGGATCTCTCGACCGGGGATGAGGTGAATCTCGAGCGCCCCATGCGGCTCGACGGCTTCGTCGGAGGGCATCTCGTGCTTGGACACGTCGACGGCGTTGGGATTGTCGGTGCGGTGGAACGGGATGCCAGCGAGACGGCGCGGTTAAGGGTAGAGTGGCAGGACCCGGCGCTGGCCCCCCTCGTCATCCTGAAGGGGTCGGTGGCGGTGGACGGGGTCAGCCTGACGGTAGCGGCGCTCGAGGCGCGGGCTTTCGAGGTCATGGTCATTCCGCATACACTGGAGCGGACGACCCTGGGCGGCCTCAAGGCGGGCCGTCGGGTCAACCTGGAGATGGACGTGATCGGGAAGTACGTGCTGCGTGCCCTGAGCTTGAGGGAGGAGCCACGGTGACGACCGAGAGCAAGCGCGAGTTCGCGAGTATCGAGGAAGCCATAGCAGACATCCGCGCCGGGCGAATCATCGTCGTGGTGGACGACGAGGACCGCGAGAACGAGGGTGACTTCCTCATGGCGGCCGACAAGGCCACCCCCGAGGCCGTCAACTTCATGATCGTGCATGGGCGGGGCCTCATGTGCATGCCGATGCTGGGCGAGCGGCTCGAGGAGCTGCAGATCCCCATGATGGTCAACGACAACACCGCACCCCTCGGGACCGCCTTCACGGTCAGCGTGGACGCGCGGCGCGGTGTCACCACCGGCATCTCGGCCTACGATCGCGCGGTCACCATCCGTACCCTCGTCAATTCTCTCTCGCGCCCCGACGACTTGACGCGCCCCGGGCACATCTTCCCGCTGCGGGCGATGCCGGGCGGTGTCCTGCGGCGCGCGGGTCACACGGAGGCGGCGATCGACCTGGCCCGGCTCGCCGGCTGCGCGCCAGCCGGCGTCATCTGCGAGGTGCTCAACGACGAGGGCGGCATGGCGCGCGTGCAGGACCTGCTCCTGCTCGCGAAGCGCCACGGGCTCAAGTGCATCACGATCAAGGACCTGATCGAGTACCGCATCCAGAAGGAAAAACTCGTGCGGCGGGCGGCCACGACGCAGCTGCCGACCGAGTACGGCGAGTTCACCTGCATCGCCTACGAGACCACGGTGGACGACCGCCTCCCCCTGGCCCTCGTCATGGGCGACGTTCGCGGCGAGGAGCCGGTGCTGGTCCGGGTCCATTCCGAGTGCCTGACCGCCGACGTGTTCGGCTCCCGCCGCTGCGACTGCGGCTCGCAGCTGCACAAGTCCCTGGACATCATCGAGCGCGAGGGGCGCGGCGTCCTCCTGTACATGCGTCAGGAGGGACGGGGGATCGGGCTCTTGAACAAGCTTCGCGCGTACGAGCTCCAGGACCAGGGCAAGGACACCGTCGAGGCCAACCACGTCCTGGGCTTCCAGGCCGACCTGCGCCACTACGGCATCGGCGCGCAGATCCTCGTGGATCTGGGCGCGAAGCGCCTGCGCATCCTCACGAACAACCCGAAGAAGATCGTCGGCATCGAGGGCTACGGCCTCCAGGTGGTCGAGCGCGTGCCCATCGAGATTCCGCCCACCGAGAGCAACAAGCGCTATCTCATGACCAAGCGCCAGAAGATGGGCCACCTCTTCTCTTCCCTGCCTGATTGAGATGGCCGGCGCCGCCCCCCGCAAGAGGCTGCAGGAGAGGTCCGCGCACGGCGTCGACCGGGCGGTCCACCAGTCACCCCAGGGGCGCTTCGCGGTGGTGGCGGCGCGCTTCAACGAAGCCATCTCGAAGAAGCTCGCCGATGGAGCCGCCTCCGCGCTCGAAGCCGGCGGCGTGCCGGGGGACCGCGTCGAGATCCACTGGGTGCCCGGCTCGTTCGAGCTCCCGCAGGCGGCCATGGCGCTCGCGCGAACAGGCCGGTACGCCGGCATCGTCTCCGTGGGCGTGGTGATCCGGGGCGAGACTCCGCACTTCGGGTACATCGCGGCGGAAGCCGCCCACGGGCTGTCGCGGGTGGGGCTCGAGACCGGGGTGCCGGTGGGCTTCGGCGTGATCACCTCGCTGACCGAAGCGCAGGCGTGGGAGCGCGCCGGCGGCGCCGTCGGGCACCGCGGCGAGGAGGCGGCGCGAGCGGTGCTCGAGATGGTGGCCTGGAGGCGGGAGCTCAGGGCCGGGCGCACCGCGAAGCGCCGGCGCTGATGGGCAAGCGCCGCAAGTCCCGCGAGCTGGCGCTCCAGCTGCTCTACCAGCTGGACGTCCAGGGCGAGGGCTCGCCCGGGCCTCACCTCGACGAGTTCTGGACGCGCCATCCCGTGGACGTCGAGGTACGGGATTTCGCCGAGGCCCTCGTGCGCGGTACCAAGCTCCACGAGGAGAAGATCGACGAGCTGATCTCCCAGTACGCGCAGCACTGGGAGCTCGAGCGCATGGCGGTGGTGGACCGGAACATCCTGCGCGAGGGCATCTTCGAGATTCTCTGGGCCGGTGACGTGCCGCCCAAGGTCGCCATCAACGAGGCGCTCGAGGTGGCGAAGAAGTTCAGCACGCAGGAGTCGAGCCGCTTCATCAACGGCATCCTCGACCGCATCCACAAAGAGCTGCGGCCCTCCGGCTGAGGCCTGCGTGCGATACGCGGTGCTCTCCGATGTGCACGGCAACCTGGAGGCCCTCTCGGCGGTGCTGGCCGACGCGGCTTCCGAGGGCGCCCTCGGAGTCCTGTGCCTGGGAGACGCCGTCGGCTACGGCGCCGATCCGGTCGCCTGCATCGAGCTCCTGGGAGAGCGCTCCACCGGGATGGTCGCCGGCAACCACGAGTACGGCGCGCTGGGCCTGCTCGACCTCCGCTGGTTCAACCCGGTGGCACGCGCGGCGGCGCTCTGGACGCGCGAGCAGCTGGGCGCGGACCACCAGGGGTATCTCTCCGGGCTCCCGCTCTCTTCCGCCCTCGGGGAGGCGACCTGCGTTCACGCAAGCCCCCGGCGCCCGGAGGAGTGGGACTACCTGCTCTCCGCGGAGGACGGGTTCGAGGCTTTCCCCGACTTCGCGACGCGTCTGTGCTTCGTCGGGCATTCGCATCGACCCGGCGTCTGGTCGCTGGGATCGAGCGGGCCCGCACACGAGGACCTTGGGGGCCCGGCCTGGCACGATCACCGTATCCCCTTCCACGACGGACGGCGGTACATCGTCAACGTTGGCAGTGTCGGGCAGCCGCGCGACCGCGATCCGCGGGCCGCGTACGTGGTGTGGGACGAGGACGAGCGAAGCATCACGCTTCGTCGCGTGACGTACGATCACAAGGCGGCGGCGGCCAAGATCCTCCGGGCCGGCCTGCCGCGAGCGCTCGCCGACCGCCTCGCGCACGGGATGTAGGTCACTGCCCTTTCTCGATCGCCCGGGAGCCCGCCGAATCGCGCTCGCGCTGTCGGGAGCGGCCGGGGCCCTGGCGTTTCCGACGGCGGATTGGTCCGTCCTCGCCTGGGTGTGGCTGGTGCTGCCCCTCGTGTGCGCCCTGACGCGTCCACCCAGACAGGCCCTCGCCGACGGATGGCTGGCGGGCACGGTGTTCTTCGTCTTGCTCCTGCGCTGGCTCGACCACACGTTCCAGAACTACAGCGCGATCCCGTGGCCGGTGACGTGGCTGCCCATTGCGGCTCTGGCGGCCTACTGCGGTCTGTACACGGGACTCCTCTGCGTGGCGATCGCGACGCTGCGCGTTCGACTCGGGCAGGGGTGGGCGCTCGCGCTGGCGCCCGCTCTCTGGGTGGCGGGAGAGTGGGTACGCGGCTGGCTCATGGGCGGGTTCCCGTGGGGCCTGCTGGGCTACTCCCAGCACCTGGCCCTCCCGATCATCCAGGTCGCCGAGCTCGGCGGTGTCTACGCGGTCTCGCTGCTCCTCGTCGCGGTGAACGCCGGCATCGCCGGTTTCCTGGTCTTGGG
>JBKPBU010000063.1:0-4627 GCA_046727015.1 Candidatus Methylomirabilota bacterium
GAGTTCGCCGGCGGCCTCTTCGCGTGGGGCGTCTTCATCGGCATGGGCGTGGCCGTCCGTCGCGACCAGCACTTCCGCCTGACCGCCGTCGGCGAGTCGCTGTCCGGTCGAAAACGCATGATCGTGGAGTCGTTCAACCGATTGGTGATCCTCGGCGTGGGACTCTGCATGATCTGGTTCGGCTACCTCAACTACCTCAACGGCTTCGGCAGCTTCCTCATGCCCTCGGTGACGCCCATCGCGGTGCTCTACGCCGCCATCCCGGCCGCGGGCGGGCTCATCTCCCTCTTCACCGTCGAAGAGCTCGTCAACGGATGGCGGCACGGCTTCCAGGCCCCCGGCAAGGCAGTGGCCGAGCCGATCCGGCCGCCCATCAGCTGACGCGGGCTTTCCGTGGACACCAATTCGATCGCGATCATCGTGATGGTGGTGACCTTTCTCTACCTGGGCTACCAGGGCGTGCCGGTCGCCTTCGCGCTCGCCGCGGGGGCATTCGTGACGACGGCCTTCTTCACGAAGATCTCGCTCGCTTCCATGGCCGGGCAGATGTTCAATGGCATCAACACGCTGGAGTTCCTGGCCATCCCCTTCTTCCTGCTCGCCGGTGACATGATGACGGCCGCCAACATCACGGAGCGGCTGATCCGGATGGCTCAGGTTTTCGTCGGCCACTTCAGGAGCGGACTCGCGCACGTCGTCAGCCTCTCGAGCATGCTCTTCGCGGGCATCTCGGGCTCCATGACGGCCGACGTGGCCGCGATCAGCACCGTCGTGATGCCCTACATGAAGCGCGAAGGGTACGACCCCGCGTTCTCCGCCGCCCTCGTCGCGTCCGCCTCGACCATCGCGGCGATGGTGCCGCCGAGCATCATGGCCATCATCTACGGCGCCGTCGGCAACGTCTCCATCGCGGGGCTGTTCCTCGGGGGCGCGACTCCCGGCTTCATGGTCGGCATCGGGCTCATGCTCTACAGCTACTTCTTCGGTCCGCCCGGGCTTCAGAAGAAGCGCGCCAGTCTGGGGCAGATGGCCGTGGCGACTCGGGCCGCGCTACTCCCGCTGATGATCCCGATCATCATTATCGGCGGCGTGGTGACGGGCACGGTGACGCCGGCCGAGGCGGGCATGATCGCGGTCGTCTACATTCTCGTGGTGCTGTTGCCGCTGATGAATCGCGGGCACATCAAGCACCTGCCGCACGACTTCATGGAGGCGGCGATCCTCTACTCGCTGCCGATGTCGGCGGTGGCGGCCGCCTCCGCGGTCGGCTGGCTCCTGGCCTACCTCGGCGGCCCGGACATCGTGAGGGGGTGGATCGAGGCCGTCGCGGGCGACAATCGGATCGTCATCATGTACCTCATGGTCATCGTCCTCACCATCGCGGGCGACTTCCTCGACGGCGCGCCCGCCATCGCCATCTTCATGCCGATCATCGTCGCGCTCACGAATTTGGCGCACATCAACCCGGTGCACATGGGCGTCCTCATCATCGTGAGCCTGGCGTTCGGCTTGATCACGCCCCCGTACGGCCTCATCCTGCTCCTGTCCTCGACGCTGGCGGGGGTGCCCTTCGCCCGCGCGCTCCGCCAGTCGGTTCCGTTGTACGGCATCTTCTTCCTCGTGATCTCGCTGATCATCTTCTTTCCCGAAGTGGTGCTCTGGCTGCCGCGACTGGTCATTCCCACCGCAGTCGGCTGTTTTCCGAGCCCGAGTGGAAGCGGCTTCATCTGCCCGCCGCACTAGAACCCAGGCCCGCGGCGTCGTAGAGTTGACACGGGGATTGCATGTAGGAGGTAATGTGGCGCGAGGAGGACTTCGCCATGCCGATAGCGCATAGCTCGACCTTCCCGCCAAACGTCATCGCAGCCTTTCTTCTCACCTTGCTCGGCGCCGTCCTGGCCCTCGCGCTGACGGTCTGCTGGAGCTGGGCGGAGGATCGCGCCCTGGGCGGCCCACCGGCACCGATCATTCGGAAGCTGTTCGCTGCCGCCTTTGCCCTGTTCGCCATCGGAATCTTCTGGCAGCTCATCGGTTATCTGCGAGTGGACCGCGCCGGCTGGTAGCCGCTGGTCAGGGCGGCCTAGAGCGTCTGGCTCCAGGCCCGGGCGGTGGGCGCTCCGGTCAAAACTCCCGCCCGGGTCAGCCAGTCGATCGCCTCCGACGCCTTCGGGTTGCGAACGACGGCCAGCGCCGTGCCGTCCGCAAAGCGCCCGCCGAAGCCGACGCGATCCTGGCGCTGCAGCGTCACCAGCCCTTCCGACGCACGTGCCCAGTCGCCGAGGCGGCCCTCCACGAGCGTCGCCTTCAGCCCGGCGTCCGCGGGCAGGGGAGCCAGCGGCAGCACGACGTCGGTAAAGGCCCGGACGTCATGCGCCACGAAGAGCTTCGCGTCGTAGAACACGTTGTCCGCGAGAAGGGCGTTGAGCGCGGCGAGATCGGGCACCCGGTAGAAGATGTGCGCGGCGCCGCCGTCGGGCTCGGGCCCGCCCGCGATGACGTGCCCGTCGTCGCGGAGCTTCACGAGCTGCGCCAGATGGGCGGGCCGGAACGGCAGCCGCCGCGCCATGTAGTCCGGCGCGCAGGTGAAGCGGACGTGGTAAACGGGCACCCGGCTCACACCGCCCCGGCGGTGCGCAGGCGGCTGATCTCCTCCTCGCGGTAGCCGCACTCCTTCAGGATTTCGTCCGTATGCTCACCGGGCATGGGCGGCGGGCGTCGCACCTCCGCGCGGCCCGTCGACAGCTCCAGCGGGAAGCGCAGGAGCTTGACCGGCCCTGCCACGGGATGCTGGATCTCCTCGACGGCGTCGGCGGCCTGGACGGCGGGGTCGGCGAAGGTCTCGGCGTAGGTATTGATGGGCGCGGCCCAGATGCCCTGCGGCACCAGGCGCTCGAGCCATTCCGCGGTGGTGCGCTCGCGCGTGACGGGCTCGATCAGCCGCGCCACCGCCTCGCGCGCCTCGAAGTTCCACGTCACTGCGGCATAAGGCTCGAGAGCGGGCAGGGGAAGCGCGCGGGCCAGCGCGCCGAGCGGCGACATGGACAGCACCATGTGGCCGTCGCGCGTGGCGTAGACGCCGTAGGGCGCCGGGTGGAACATGCTCGCGAGTCCCGTCGGGCTTTTCTCGAGCCGCGCGCCGTTGAGATGATAGGAGGCGACCTCGAGCTGGAGATCGAGCGCGGCCTTGAGCATGCTGGCCTCGACCCGGAGGCCCGTGCCCGTGCGCGCGCGCTCGAGGAGGGCCGCCAGCACGCCCATGGCGAGAAGCGCCGCGCCGTGCTGGTCGATGACGGCGGTGCCTACAGGAGTCGGCGGCTGCCCGGCGCGCCCGGAGATCGAGGCGAGGCCGGAGAAGGCCTGCATGAGCAGATCCTGCCCCGGCCTGTCGCGATACGGACTCGCCTCGCCGTAGCCCGAGGCAGACGCGTAGATGAGCCGGCGGTTGATCTTCGAGACGTCGCCCCAGCCGAGCCCCAGCCGCTCCATCACGCCCGGCCTGAAATTCTGCACGAGGACATCGGCGCTCTCGACGAGCCTCCGGGCCACCGCCAGCCCTTCGGGCTTCTTGAGATCGAGCGTCAGGCTGCGCTGGTTCCGGTGGGCGAGGAGGAAGAAGGCGCTGACGCCATTGAGGAAGACGTTAGAGCCGGACCAGTTGCGCTCCCAGAGCGTGCCGCCGGGCGGCTCGACCTTGACGACGTCGGCGCCGAGGTCGGCGAGGAACTGGACGCCCGAGGGTCCGAGGAGGAACTGGGTGAAGGAGAGAACGCGGACGCCCGAGAGAACGCTCAGCGGCGGCCGCCCGCTCACTCGACGGCCTTGAGGATATGGGTCGCCGCCGCCACCACCCGCCCGTCCTGGGTCGTGCAGGTGACGCGCGCGAAGGTCTTCATGGCGGCGGGGTCGCGCTCGGCGATCTCGTAGGCGACGGTGACCGTGTCGCCGATGAAGAGCGGGGCGGGAAAGCGGACCTTGTCGTAGCCGTAGGAGACCCAGGTGCCCGGCAATCCCTCGAGGATTTTCGTCGACGTATTGGACATGAGGCCGACGGCGAGCGCGCCGTGGGCAATGCGTCGGCCGTACGGGGTCTTGCGCATGTACTCCTCGTCGACGTGGTTGGGCGAAAGGTCGCCCGTGATGCCGGCGAAGAGGTAGACGTCGGACTCCGAGATCGTCTTGCTGAAGGTGACGCGGCGCCCGATGGTGAGCGCCTCGAAGCCGTCCTTGCCCGTGGCCATGGTGTGCTCCTTTCTCTCGCGCGCGAAGCGGGGCTGACTCTAGTGCCGGGCGCGCGCGGCGTCAAGCCTGCCGATGGGACCAGCGGATAAGGTAGGATGCGCCTCATGAATCGCATCCGACAGCCGCTCGCGGTGTGCGCCGCCCTCTGGCTGCTCACCGCCGGCGGATCGGGCTGCGCGCGCGTGCCCGGCGTGGAGGTGCCCGATGTCCGGACGCCACCCGAGGTCGTCATCGAGATCCTGAGGCTCGCCCGCGTGGGACCGGACGACGTGGTCTACGACCTCGGCTCAGGCGACGGGCGCATCGTGATCGCGGCCGCGCGCGACTTTGGCGCGCGCGGGGTGGGGATCGAGCTCGACCCCGCTCTCGTGGCCGAGTCGGTGAGAAA
>JBKPBU010000064.1:0-5876 GCA_046727015.1 Candidatus Methylomirabilota bacterium
CGGTTCTCGAGAAAGAGGACGATCACGTGATCGATGGGCGCGCGGGCGCCTGGCGGTGCTTCCCTGCTCGCGGGACCTGCGCCGCAGGCGGCGAGGGCAAGAGCCACCAGGACGACCGCGAAGGCGCGCACGAGTCTCACCGGCGCGCCCTCAAGTCTCGCTGCCGATGTCGTGGTGGACGCGGAAGAGGTTGTCCGGGTCGACCTTCTTCTTGATCGCGAGCAGCCGCGCGTAGTTGACGCCCCAGAACGAGCGCTGCCAGTCCGCGCGAACCCTTGGCACTTCCTTCAGCGCCCGCGCCGGCGCCGCCGCTTGGCGGTGGTCCGGCCGGGCGATCGCCGCGTGCCGTGACGCGCCTTCTCCATGAAGATGGCGCGGCACGGCTCGCTGCAAAATCGCTGCGTCTCGGCTTTGAGCTCGTTGCCGCACGTTTCGCACTTTGCCATTGGCGACTCCTTGCGGATCAGCGTGCGCTCATGGGGCGGTTACGTGAAAATGCTGCTCGCGCCGGTCGCTTCGTAGAGACGCTCCTGCGAGCGGAGCGGGGGCCGGCCCTCTGCGTCGACCCGCTCCGAGCGCCCATCGGGCAGGATGCGCCGCGCCTTCACGGTATCGGCGAGCTGGATCTCCAGGATCTCGCGCACCTGGGCCTGCAGCCGGGGGTCCAGCACCGGAAAGGCGATCTCCACCCGCCGGTCGAGGTTCCGCGGCATCCAGTCCGCCGAGGCCAGCAGGTACTCCCCGTTCCCCCCGTTCTCGAAATAGAAGATCCGCGCATGCTCCAGGTACCGGTCCACGATCGAGATCACCCGGATGTTGTCCGACAGCCCCGGCACCTCCGGCCGCAGGCAGCAGATCCCCCGCACGATCAGGTCGATGCGCACCCCGGCCGCGCTCGCCTCGTACAGCTCCTCGATCAGCCGCGGGTCCGCCAGGCCGTTCATCTTCGCGATGATCCGCGCCGGCCGCCCCGCCCGGGCGTGCTCCGCCTCCCGCTGCACCCGCTCCACCAGCCCGCCGCGCAGGTCGCTCGGCGCCAGCAGCAGGTGGTGGAAGCCCCGCGGGCGCGTGTAGCCGGTGAGGAGGTTGAACAGCTCCGTCAGGTCCTCGCCGAACGACTCGCGGCTCGTGAAGAGCCCCAGGTCCTCGTACACGCCCCCCGTGCGGGCGTTGTAGTTGCCGGTGGCGAGATGGCAGTAGCGCCGGATGCCGTCCGCCTCCTGGCGCACCACGAGGCAGGCCTTGCAGTGGGTCTTGAAGCCGGCCAGGCCGTAGACGACATGCGCGCCAACTTCTTCAAGAGCCCGCGCCCACCGGATGTTCGCCTCCTCGTCGAAGCGTGCCTGTAGCTCCACGAGGACCGCGACCTCCTTGCCGTTCTCCACGGCGGTGCGCAGCGCGTGCGCGATGGGCGAGGCCGGGCTCACGCGGTAGAGCGTCATCTTGATGGCGAGCACCTTGGGATCCGCGGCAGCCTCGCGCACGAAGCGCGTGACCGCCTCGAAGGTGTGGTACGGGTGGTGCACCAGGATGTCCCGCGCGCGGATCGCGCTCCAGACGTCCGGGGCGCTCTCGAACGCGGGCACGGGATGCGGAGGCTGCGGCCGGTCCTTGAGCCGCGGCACGTCCACCGCCGCGTAGAGCTGGAAGAGGTCCGAGAAGGCCGTGAAGCCCTCGCCCTCGTAGAGGTCCTCCGGGGACAGCTCCAGCTCGTCCAGCAGGGTGGCCAGGATGTCGGGCGGCAGGTCGCCGTCGTGCTGCAGGCGCACGGCCGTGCCGAGGCGGCGCTCGCGCAGGCTCTCCTCGATGCTGGCGAGCAGGTCGTCGGGGCGGCCCGGCGGCTGCAGGACCGCGTCGCGCGTGACCCGGATGGCGTGGCTCGACAGGATGTCGTAGCCGTTGTAGATGCTCGGCAGGTGCAGGCGGATCACGTCCTCCAGCAGCATGAACACCTGCCGCCCGGCGGGGTCGGGCAGCGCGACGAAGCGGGGCACCACCTGGGTCGGGATGTGGATGACGGACAGCGCGCTGTGCGGCAGCGCGGACGGCGCCGACGGCCGGATGGACGCCACGAGGCACAGCGACCGGTTGCCGAGGTACGGGAACGGATGGCCCGGATCGACGGCGAGCGGCGTCAGCACGGGCAGGAGCGTTCGGCGGAAGTAGTCCTCGAGGAAGCGCTGCTGCTCCTCGCTGGCCTCCTTGGGGCGGAGCAGCACGATGCCGTCCGCGGCGAGCAGCGGCTGGATCTCCTCGAGGAAGCAGCGGTGCTGCTCCTCCACCAGCTCGTGCACGCGGTGGGCCACCGCGGCCAGCGTCTCGCTGAACGTGAGCCCGTCGGGCCCCGCCGCCTGGTCGCCGCCCCTGATGCGCCGCTTCAGCGTCGCCACGCGCACCATGAAGGACTCGTCCAGGTTCGAGCTGAAGATAGCGAGGAACTTCACCCGCTCGAGCAGGGGCACGCTCGGGTCCTGCGCCTCCTCGAGCACGCGCCGGTTGAACTCGAGCCACGACAGCTCACGATTGACGAACGCGTTCGTATTCATGTCAACCTCGACCGTTGAATGTTTCGCGCAGGAGAATGCCGTCACGCACGCCGCGCGTGCAGACGACGAGCGTCAGATAGCCCCCGAAGACCATGACCTCCTCGATGACGATGGCGCCGGCCAGGATGATGTCGGCGCGCTCGGTTTTGAGCCCGCGAATCCTGCGCCGCTTGCGCTGGGAGAGGCTCTCCAGGCGCTCGCGGATCGCCGTGATGTCGGACTGGGCGAGGTGCAGCCCGTGGCGGTGCTTGCGCTCCCCGCGGTGGGCGCCGCGGAGGTGGATGCTGGCCAGCGTGCGGACGGTGCCGCCCAGACCCACGATCACCTCGCCGCGCCCCGCGGGAGCCAGGACGCCCTGCAGCCGCTCCCGGATCTCCGTGCGCAGCGCCTGGAGCGCCCGCGGCTTGGGCCGATTGTCGCTCAGAAAGCGGCTCGTGGTCCTCACGGCGCCGAGCGGGAGGCTCGCAGTGGAGACGACCTTGCGACCGCGCACCCGGCTCAGCTGCAGGCTGGCGCCGCCGAGGTCCGCGACGACGCCGTCCCTGAAGGATGACAGGCTGTCCAGCGCGGCGGTGACCCCGAGTCGGGCCTCGTCCCGCGCGCTCAGGACCTGCACCTCGATCCCCTCCTTGCGGCGCAACGGCTCGAGCAGCCGCTCGCGGTTGCGCGCGTCCCGCACGGCCGAGGTCGCGATCGCGATGATGCGGGGGCCGCGTCCGTTGAGCGAGTTGCGCGCGAAGAAGCGGTGCACGGCCCGGTGCGTCTCGTCCATCGCCTCACGCGGCAGGACTCCTGGCGCGCCGCCGCCCAGCCGAGTGGGCACCCGTTCCTCCACGAGCACCTCGGCGTCAGAGAGCGGGGTGATTTTAGCGAGCAGGAAGCGGACCGCCGTCGAGCCCAGATCGACGACCGCCACCAGCTCCGTTTCCCTGCGGGATTTCCGCCGCCGCCGTCCCATCGCGTCAGCTCACGAGGATGCTACGGAGCACGCCGATCACGCATCTTCGAGGGCTGTGTGAGTCATGGAGTCTCCTTGCGCCGCACTTTCGCGATGGCAAGGACCCTCATGGTACCACGCGGTCGCCCGCGCTTGCGACCGGCGCTAGTCGCCCGCGAGGGCTCTCAGCACCTTGGGCTTCAGGAACCAGACGAGCTGGCCGCCGGCCGAAGGCCCATCCGGCAAGTCCACGAGCGCGGCGCCACCCTTCTTGAACGCGAGCCGCTCGCCATCGGCGGCGCCGAGCAGCCGCGCCAGGATCATCGAGAGCGTGGGCTCGTGGCCGACGAGGGCGATCGTCGCGTTGGGCGGGCGCTTGCCGAGGGCGGTCATGATTTCACCGACGCTGCCATGAGCCAGCGCCGGCTCGACCGTGGGCTCGATGCGCTTGAAGGCCCGGGCGGCGATCTCGGCCGTCGCGCGCGCGCGCGGCAGCGGGCTCGTCAGCAGGACGTCGGGCCGGCGCGTGATGCGGGCCAGCCCCTTGGCCGCCATGCGGAACTTGGCCACGCCTTCCGGCGTCAGGGGGCGCTCGTCGTCAGGAATGCCGGGCGTGCCACTGGGTACCGCGGCCGCATGGCGGACGAGCAGGAGCTTCACTTCACTCCTGCCCCGCTTCAGCGGCGCCGCAGATGCGAGGTCGAGCGAGGGACTCGGGCGATCACCGAGTTGTCCACGACGTTCATCTGCACGAGCCGCTTCGCCCCGTCGGCCACCGCGGCGACGATCGAGGGGTACGTCTCGTGGGATTCCTCGACCACCTCGCCGGCGTAGTTGATGATACGCCAGCGCCAGTCCGGACTCGCCGGGGTCGAAAACGCTGCGACTTGCATGCCGGCTCCCGCCTACCAGCGGCCTCCGCCGCCGCCCCCCCGGTTGCCACCGCCGCCACCGCTCCGGTAGCCGCCACCGCTCCGGCCGCCGCCCGAGCCCGACGGATTCGCCAGCTCGACCTTCAGCGTCCGGCCATCCACTTCCTGCCCATTGAACTTCTTCACGGCCTCAGCAGCTTCCTCGGCCGTCGACATCTCGACGAAGCCGAACCCGCGCGAGCGGCCGGTATCACGGTCCGTCACAACCGCGGCCGACTCGACGGTGCCCGCGGCGGCGAACAGCTCGCGCAGGCGATCGTCGGACGTGGAGAAAGACAACCCACCGATGAAGAGCTTCTGAGCCATGACCAACCTCCGAATAGCTCTCCCGCTGCGGATGACGCGCTCTGGACCGCGGAAGTGAGAACCAGAGTGCGGTCTGGTGAGGAGGGGTCCGCAATGAACCGATAGCCGGGCCAGACACCAGCATCATGACACACATGCAGCCTTTGCGTAGCCTTCCTTTCGAGGGAGCGCTTACGGGGCCGGGCGCTTGCCGAAGGGCGAGCGATAGTCGAGCACGCTGCGCACCGCCGAGACCAGGCTCTCCATGGTGAAGGGCTTCAGGACGAAGGGCTCGCCCGGGGCGATCCGGATGCCGTAATCCACGATGGTCTCGGTGCTGTAGGCCGACATGTAGAGCACCTTCATCGCCGGGCGGATCGTGTGGATCTGGTCCACCAGCTCGCGCCCGTTCATGAGGGGCATGACGACGTCTGTCAGCAGCAGGTGGATGGGCTGGGACTCCGTGCGTACGATCCGGAGCGCCAGGGTCGGATCGCCCGTGTCGAGCGTGGTGTAGCCCTTGGCCTGGAGCATGTCGCGCGCGACCGCGCGGACTTCGGGCTCGTCGTCCACGATGAGGATGGTTTCCACGTCCCGACTACCCCGCTCCGCGCCGCGTGGGGCGCTTCGTCGCTGCTACGTCTGGATGCAGGTGAAGGTCTGGCGGCGGAGCATGTACTTGGGCCAGGGCTTGGAGTTCCAGTCGAAGCTCGTGACCTCCTGCTGACTGAGGTCCTCCTGCCACTGGCGGCGGGTCGCGGCGCGCTCTTCGCACGCCGCCTGGGTCTCGTGGACGCTCAGCTTGACGATGTCCTGGGGCAACTCGGGCTTCTTGGGAATCTCCTGGACCCACCAGAGAGCCCAGGCGAGCACCACGGTCGTCACGGTCTTCCGCACGATGCGTCTCCCCCTTTTTGCCGCGCGGCTCTAGCCGACCTCACGGAGCCGCACCACCTCGGCGCGGCCGTCCATATACTCTCCCATCTTACGGCCGAGCGCCTTGAAATACTCCGTTCCGCGATGGGCGTCCACGGCCGCCTGGTCGGCGTAGCGCTCCATGAAGACATACGTCTGCGGCGCCTCGCCGTGGTGGAGCGCGTAGAGCTTGCAGCCGGGCTCGCCCGCGTTGACCTTGGCCACCAGCTCCTTGGCCACCGCCTCGAATTCCTTTTCCAT
>JBKPBU010000065.1:0-4339 GCA_046727015.1 Candidatus Methylomirabilota bacterium
ACGATGTCCTGGGTGGAGGCGCCGGGGGTGAAGATCTCCCTGACGCCCATGGCCTTGAGCGCCTTGATGTCGTCGGCGGGAATGATCCCGCCACCGAAGACGGCGATGTCGTCTGCGCCCTTTTCCTTCAGCAACTCGAGCACGCGCGCGAAGAGATAGTTGTGGGCGCCCGACAGCACGCTGAGCCCCACCGCGTCGGCGTCTTCCTGGACGGCCGTCGCGACGATCTGCTCGGGCGTCTGGTGCAGGCCCGTGTAGATCACCTCGAAGCCGGCGTCCCGCAGCGCCCGCGCGACGATCTTGGCGCCACGATCGTGCCCGTCGAGACCGGGCTTTGCCACCACCACTCGGATCTTGCGCTCGGCCATGGCTTCCCTCGCTACCCCAGCATCGTGCGGATGCGGTCCGCGGTGCCGGCGATCTCTTCCCGGTTCCCCGGGACGACCTTCCAGTCGAAGCCCTTGCCGTCGCTCGCCCACCTCGGAATCAGGTGCAGGTGGAAGTGCGGCACCGACTGGAACGCGGCGGCGCCGTTGGCTTGAAGAAGATTCAGCCCGTCCGGGCTGAGCGCCTTCTTGATCGTCGTCGCGAGCTTCTTCGCGGTGGCGGCGACGGCCTTGAGGTCCTCCACGTCCACCTCGTAGAGCGTGGCGGCGTGCGCCTTGGGAGCCACGAGGCAGTGGCCACGGCTGAGGGGGTTGATGTCCATGAAGGCGAACGTCCGCGCGTCGTCGTAGATCTTGGAGGACGGGATCTTGCCGTCCCGGATCATGCAGAAGACGCAGTCGGCCATCGCTCTACACTTCCACCGTCCAGCCGCGGGTGTCGGGCGCCGTGGCGTACTGGATGCCCACGATGGCGTCGTAGAGCTTCTGCGTGGTCGGGCCGATCTTCCCCCCGTTGATCAGCATGCGCTGCCCCTTGTAGGCGAGCTCACCCACCGGCGAGATCACGGCCGCGGTGCCGGTGCCGAAGACCTCTTCGAGCGCGCCCTTCGCGTGCGCCGCGACCACCTCGTGGATGGAGATCTGGCGCTCGCTGACCTTCACGCCCCAGTCCCTGAGGAGCGTCAGCGTCGAATCGCGCGTCACGCCGGGCAGGATGGTCCCGGCCAGTGGCGGCGTGATCACCTCGCCGGCGATCTTGACCATGATGTTCATGGTCCCCACCTCGTCGATGTACTCGCGGTGCACGCCGTCGAGCCACAACACCTGGGTGAACCCCTCGTGCTTGGCCTCTTCGCCCGCCATCAGGCTCGCGGCGTAGTTGGCGCCCGTCTTGGTGCCACCCAGGCCGCCCTCGACCGCGCGCACGCGCTTCTCCTCGACGCGGATCTTCACCGGCGCCATCCCTTCCGGGTAGTAGGCGCCCACGGGGGAGAGGATGACGAAGTAGATGTACGACTTGGCCGGGCGCACGCCGAGAAAAGCCTCGCTGGCGATGATGGTGGGGCGGACGTACAGCGAGGTGCCGACCGTCTTCGGCACCCAGTCGCGCTCGATCCCCACCAGGGTCACGAGCGAGCGAAGAGCCAGGTCGGGGTCGAGGGGCGGAATGCACAGCTGCCGGGCGGAGTTGTTCAGCCGCTCCACGTGCTTCTGGGGACGGAAGAGGCGGACCTTGCCGTCCACGCCCCGGAACGCCTTCAACCCGTCGAAGATCGCCTGCGCGTAGTGGAGCACGGCCGCGGCCGGATCGAGCGACAGCGGCCCGTAGGGCTCGACCCGCGGGTCGTACCAGCCCTTCTCCTCCTGGAAGTCGGCGACGAACATGTGGTCGGTGAAGATGTTTCCGAAGCCCAGCTCCGAGTCCTTCGGCTTCGGCTTGTGCGTCGCCGCCTTGACGATCCTGATCGCGTCTGACATTGGTACCATCCCCCTAGAAGATGATCGGTTCCCGGTAGAGGCCGAAGACCTGGCGGTAGACATCGGAGATCTCGCCGAGCGAGACGTAGTCCTTGACGGCGTCCACCAGCACCGGCATGACGTTCTGGCCGCCCCGGCACGCGTCGGCCAGCTGCTTGAGCCGCTTTTCCACCTTGGCCGCATCGCGCGACGCCTTGCGCGCTCGCACGCTGTCCACCTGCTCGCGTTCCACGGCGTCGTCGAGCTTCAGGCATTCGATCGGCTTCTCGTCGGCCATCACGTACTTGTTGACGCCCACCACGACCTTCTGGCCCCGGTCGTCCATGAGCTGATAGCGGTAGGCCGCGTCCGCGATCTCGTGCTGCGGGTAGCCGGTGTCGATGGCGCGGATGATGCCCCCCATCGCGTCGATCTTCCGGATATAGGCCATCGCGTGCTCTTCCATCTGGTCCGTCAGGTGCTCGAGGAAGTAGCTGCCCCCGAGCGGGTCGATGGTGAGCGGCACGCCCGTCTCCTCGGCGACGATCTGCTGGGTGCGCAGCGCCACCGTCACCGCCTCCTCCGTGGGCAGGGCCAGCACCTCGTCGAAGGAGTTGGTGTGCAGCGACTGCGCCCCCCCGAGCGCCGCCGCCAGCGCCTGGATCGCCACGCGCGCGACGTTGTTGAGCGGCTGCTGCGCCGTGGCCGATACCCCGGCCGTCTGCGTGTGGGTCCGCAGCCGCATGGACTCGGCCTTCTTCGCGCCGAACCGGTCTCGCATCACCGTGGCCCAGATGCGCCGAGCCGCCCGCAGCTTGGCGATCTCCTCGAAGAAGTCGTTGTGGATGTCGAAGAAGAACGACAGGCGCGGCGCGAAGCTGTCCACGTCGAGCCCCCGCTCGACGCACGCCTGCACGTAGCCGAACCCGTCGGCGAGCGTGAAGGCGAGCTCCTGCACCGCCGTGGAGCCCGCCTCGCGGATGTGGTAGCCCGAGATCGAGACGGGGTTGAACTTCGGCACGTGCTGCGAGCAGAACTCGATCGTGTCCACCACGATGCGCACCGCCGACTCGGGCGGCGAGATCCACTCCTTCTGCGCGATGAACTCCTTGAGCATGTCGTTCTGCATCGTGCCGCCGATCTGGTCCCATGACACGCCCTGCTTGTCGGCGAGCGCCAGGTACATGGCCAGCGCCACCGAGGCCGTGCAGTTGATGGTCATCGACGTGGTGACGCGGTCGAGCGGGATGTCGCGGAACAGCACCTCGAAGTCGGCGAGCGTCGAGACCGAGACGCCTTCGCGCCCCACCTCGCCGCGCGCGCGCGGATGATCGGCGTCGTAGCCCATGAGGGCGGGCATGTCGAAGGCGGTGCTCAGCCCGGTCTGCCCCTGATCGAGGAGGTACTTGAACCGCGCGTTGGTGTCGGCCGGCCGGCCGAAGCCGGCGAACATGCGCATGGTCCAGAGCTTGCCGCGATACATGGACGGGTACGGCCCGCGGGTGTAGGGGAACTCGCCCGGGTAACCGAGCTTGTCCTCGTACCGCCAGCCCGCCAGATCTTCCGGCGTGTAGAGCGGCTGGATGGGGAGGCCGGAGAGCGACTCGTAGGGTACGCCTCGCTCCGGCGAGCCCTCGACGAAGGGCCCGTACGTCTCCTTCTCCCAACGTTCCTTGCCCTCGGCCATCATGTCCTCCGGTAGTGACCTACGCGGCGCCTGACAGCAGGTGGCGGGCGATGACTACCTTCTGGATCTGCGAGGTCCCCTCGTAGATCTGGGTGATCTTGGCGTCCCGGAAGTGGCGCTCGACCTGATATTCCTTGATGAAGCCGTAGCCGCCATGGACCTGCACGGCGTCGGTCGCCACCCGCATCGCCGTCTCCGAGGCGAAGAGCTTGGCCATGGCGGCCTCGGGGCCGAACGGCTCGCCCCTGTCCTTGAGACAAGCCGCGCGAAGCGTGAGCAGACGCGCCGCCTCGATCCCTGTCGCCATGTCGGCGAGCATCCACTGCACCATCTGGTGCTGGCCTATCGGCACCCCGAAGCTCTTGCGCTCTCGCGCGTAGGCGACCGAGGCCTCGTAGGCCGCGACGGCGATGCCGACCGCCTGGGCTCCGATGCCGATGCGGCCGCCGTCGATGGTCGTCATGGCGATCCTGAACCCCTGTCCCTCCTCACCGAGCCGGCTCGACGCAGGCACGCGGCAGCCCTCGAACAGGAACTCGGCCGTATCGGACGCGCGGATGCCCAGCTTTTCCTCGGTCTTGACCACGGTGAAGCCCGGGGTGCCCTTCTCGACGAGAAAGGCGCTGATGCCGCGCGGGCCCTTTGTCCGGTCCGTCTGGGCAAAGACGAGGGCGGCGTCCGCCTCCCGTCCGTTGCTGACGAAGATCTTCCGGCCGTCGAGCAGGTACGCGTCGCCCTCGCGGCGGGCGAGCGTGCTCTGGTTGGTCGCGTCCGAACCCGCCTCCGGCTCCGTCAGCGAGAAGCAGCC
>JBKPBU010000066.1:0-13576 GCA_046727015.1 Candidatus Methylomirabilota bacterium
ATCACCGAGCGGATTCGCCAGCCCCCGCCGCCCGCCGAACTTGAAAGCGTGGATAGCCTCGCGGGCGACGTCGCCGTATCGCAAGGCCGCCCGTGCGTACGCGAAGCGCGGGCGCCGGGTCCGGCACGCCCCGCAGAGCCCCTCGATGCCCAGCGGCGCGCCGCAGCATCGGCACCACGGAGGCGAGATCCGCTCGAGGGCCGCCCAGCACACGCCGCAGAGGGGGTCGCGCCGGCCGGTGCCGAGCAACCCGTCGCACACCGGACAGAGCGGCGGAAAAACGAGGTCGAGGGCGGCGACCACCCACGGCCGCCAGCCGCGCGCCTCGAGAGGCGCTACGGGCGGGATGTATTCCAACCGCGGCACGACGGGCACCGGTCCGTCCAGCGGCCATGCTCGACCCCGCAGGCGGCACAGCGGTAGGGCCAGTCGAACGCGCCACCCAGGGTGAGCGCCCGTCGGTATTCGTCGAAGGCTTCGGCCGTCTGCCCGCGACGTTCGAAGATCGCGCCGAGGACGGCGTGGAGGCCTGGCAGGTTCGGCTCCCGGACCTCCACCTTCTGGAACTGGTCGGCGGCCTCGTCCAGCATGGCGAGCTCGAAGTAGACACGGCCGAGGGCGAAGGCCAGCGGCACGCTCTCCGGAGCGCGCGCGCTCGCGGCCTGGTAGAGCGCGATCATGCGCGTCGGGCGGCCCTCGGCCCTGTACGCCTGCTCGAGGCGGGCGAGGAGCGGCAGCTCCGGCTGGGTCTCGACGGCCCGCTCCCAGACGCGGAGAGCTTCCCGGCCCTCGCCCGCGGTCACATGAGCGTCCCCCATCGCTATGACAGCGGGCAGGAAATCGGACTGGGAGCGCAGCGCCTCGCGAAATCTGGAGAGCGCGGCTTGCGCCTGGCCCTCCGCGAGAAGCGCCCGCCCGAGCTCGTAGTGGATGCCGGCCAGCGTCGCCTGCTCCTCCCGCCGGTCGCCAGCGCCGAGGGCGACGATACGCTCCTGCGCGCCCAGCGCACGCTGCCACTGCCCGTCGGCGACGCTCAGATCCCTCAACGCTCGGAGCGCGGCCACGTGGTCGTGGTCGCGCGCCAGCAGGCGCTCGAGCAGGGCGGCGGCCTCGCCGGGGCGGCCCGTCCGCCGGAAGTCCTCCGCCGCCGCGAGCACGAGGTCGGGCTGCTCCTCGTCCCGGAGCGCGTCGAGGTGGTGGATCAGTGCCCCTTTGGCGTCGCCGCGCGCGAGCGCAAGCTCGCCCAGCCGCGCGTGTGCCTGCGCGTGACCGGGATCGCGCTTCAGGAGCTCCTCGTAGATCTGCACGGCCGCCTCGGCGCGGCCCGACAGCTGGGCGTCGACGCCGCGGTGGTAGGCGTCGCTCACGGACTCGGCGCGACGGACCTCTCGCGCGCGTTGGTGCTCACGGTAGGAGCGGCCGAGGTCACGGACGAGCCCGAAGAGCAACGCCAGCACCGCACCGGCCAGGAACGCTCCCACGACCAGCGCGGCCAGCGGGACGTCCCAGCCCCAATCGGCCACCGCCACGCGGACACGCGCGGTGTTCAACGAGGCAAGATACGCGACGGCGGCGCCGAAAGCGAGAGCGAGCAGGACCCCGAAGCGGACGGACACGGCTGGCGGGCCCCGGGGGGCGCTACCCGGCGGCCGTGCGCTCTTCTTCTTCGACGAGGCGCTGACAGTCGATGCAGTAGCGGGCGAAGGGCAGCGCTTCGAGGCGCTTGTCGGAGATGGCTTCCCCGCATCTCTCGCAGTCGCCGAAGCTGCCTCCGTCGATCTTCTGCAGGGCGGAGACGACTTCCTTCAGGACCCGGCGGTCGCCATTGCTCAGCTCGAAGAGAAACTCGCGGTTGTAGGACGTGGCGGCCTGGTCGCCGAGGTCCTTCGTGGAATCGTCCTCGGGCCCCTTGCCGTACAGCACGTTCTTGCCCACTTCTTCGACGAGCTGGCGGTGTTTCTCCTCCAGCTTTTTCTTGAATTGGGCCAGTCGGTCCTTCTTCATCGCTGTCTCCTCCGCGACACGGCCGGTCCGGGGCCGGAATTAGTGGCGAAGGCTACCACGCCCCCCGGGGGAAATCAATCGCGGGCGGCCGCTCCCTGTTCCACGGAGAGGAGCGGCGCGTCGCCCCACAGGCGTTCGAGCGAATAGAAATGGCGCGTGGCTCCGACGAAGACGTGCACGATGACATCGATGTAGTCGAGGAGGAGCCATCCGCTTTCCGCACTGCCCTCGAGGTGCCGCGGCCGCGTGCCGGCGGCCTTGAGTGCCATCCGCACGGTCTCGACGATGGTGTCGGCCTGCGTCGTCGAGCGCGCGCTCGTGATGAGGAAGAAGTCGGCGACCGTGGACAGGCCCCGGAGGTCGAGGATGATGACGTCTTCGGCGTTCTTGTCCAGCGCGGCGCGGGCGGCGAGGCGCGCGGTGACTTCGGCGGAAAGGGATGCCATCAGGATACCGGCCCATACAGGCGGTGCTCGCGGATGTATGCGGCGACTGCTTCCGGCATCCGGTAAGCGAGGCTCCTGCCGTCGCGCGCCCGGCGGCGCAGGTCCGAGCCCGAGATGGGCAGCGATGCCGCGTGGTGGAGCACGGGTCCGTCCGCGCTGCCGAAGGCGGACAAGCCAAGCTCGTGGAGTACCTTCTGGGCCGCCGGCGCCTCGGGCTCGAAGTCGGAGCCGGTGCGCGGCACGACCACCAGCCGCGCGAGACGGGCGACCTCGCGCGGCTCGCGCCAGTTCAAGAGGTCGAGGAAGGTCTCCGAGCCGATCAACAGGTGAAGGTCGCCCTCGCCTCGAAGCGCCAGGAGCGTGTCCACGGTATAGGAAGGTCCACGGCGGCGGAGCTCGACGTCAGAGACGGCGAAGCGCGGGTGCGCGCTGACCGCCAGCTCGGTCATCCGGAACCGATGCTCCGCCGACGTCAGCTCGGCCGCGGGCTTGTGGGGCGGCACGGCGGCCGGCACGAAGAGCACCCGGTCGAAGGCCAGAGCCTCGCAAATCTCGTCGGCGAGGAGCAGGTGGCCGAAGTGGATCGGGTTGAAGGAGCCGCCGAAGACGCCGACCCTGGGCACCGGGGCCGCTACTCCCGCACCTGACCGTCACCCATCAGGATGAACTTGGTCGTGGTCAGCTCGCGCACCCCCACGGGTCCACGCGCGTGGAGCCGCGACGTCGAGATGCCCATCTCGGCGCCCATGCCGAATTGCGAGCCGTCCACGAGGCGCGTCGAGGCGTTGACGAGGACGGCGGCGGCGTCCACTTCACGGGTGAAGCGGCGCGCCCGCCGGAGGTCTGACGTCACGATGGCCTCGGCCAACCCGGAGCCGTGACGCCGGATGTGCTCGATGGCGGCGTCCAACCCGTCGACCACCCGGATCGCGACGATGTAGTCGAGGTACTCCGTGTCCCAGTCGGCGTCCGTGGCCGGCCGCGCGCCGGCAACGAGAGCCCGCGTGCGGTCGTCCCCCCGTATCTCCACCCCGGCCTCGCGCAGCCGCGTGGCAACCCCCGGCAGAAAAGCCGCAGCCACGGCCGAGTCCACGAGCAGAGTCTCCATGGCGTTGCACACGCTCACGCGCTGAGCCTTCGCATTGACGACGATGGCCGCAGCCATGTCGAGGTCGGCGGCCCCGTCCACGTAGACGTGACAGAGGCCCTTGTCATGCTTGAGAACGGGCACCGTGGCGCGCTCGGCGACCAGCCGCACGAACTCCTCGCCCCCGCGCGGAATGATGAGGTCGATCAAGCGGTCGAGCGTGAGCATGGCCATGACCGCCGCCCGGTCGGCCGTGTCCACGACCTGCACCGCGTCGCCGGGGAGGCCGGCCTTTTCGACGGCCTTGCCCAGCACGTTGACGATGGCGGCGTTGGAGGCGAGTGCCTCGCTGCCGCCGCGCAGGAGCACCGCGTTGCCGGACTTGAGGCAGAGGCCGGCGGCGTCGGCCGTGACGTTGGGACGCGACTCGTAGATGAAGCCGATGACGCCCAGCGGGACGCGGACGCGCGAGATCTCGATCCCGTTCGGCCGGCGCCAGGCCTCGACGGTCTCGCCCACGGGGTCGGACAGCGCGGCGACCTGGCGCAGCCCTGCCGCCATTCCCTCGATGCGCGCCTCGGAGAGCGTCAACCTGTCGAGAAAGGCGGGGGTGAGGCCGGCCGTCCTCCCGCGTGCGAGATCGGCGCGGTTGGCTTCGAGCACGGGGCCGACCTTCTCCTCGAGCCCCCGGGCCATCTGCAGCAGCGCTTCGTTCTTGACCCCGGTCGACGCCAGCGCCAGCGCGCGGGCCGCCTCCTTCGCCGCCCGAGCCTTCGCGGTCACGTGCGCCGTCACGTCCATCGTCAGCTTCCTCCCGGGCCGGAGAGCACCACCAGGTTGTCCCGGTGGATGACCTCGGCCAGCCCCTTGTATCCGAGGGTCTTCTCGATCTCTGCCGTCTTCGCGCCGCGGATCTTCCTCAGCTCGCCCGCGTCGTAGTTGACGAGCCCGCGCGCGAACTCCTGGCCGTCAGGCTCCGCCAGCGCCACGACCTCGCCCGCGTTGAACTCGCCGTCGACGTCCACGACGCCCGACGGCAGGAGGCTCTTGCCCTTCTCAGTCAACGCCTTTCGCGCCCCGGCGTCAACGGTGAGCCGGCCCTGGGGCGGCACGGCGAAGGCGATCCACCGCTTGCGCGCCGCGAGCCTGTCGTCGCGGGGCACGAAGTGCGTCCCCAGCGCCTCGCCCTTGAGCAGGCGGGCCAGGGTGCCGGGCTCGCGGCCGCTCGCAATCACCATCGGGATGCCCGACGCGCCCGCCTTCTGCGCCGCTTCGAGCTTGGTGGCCATGCCCCCGATCGACACCCGGCCCGTCCCGTCGAAGCAGAGCCGCTGGATCGCCTCGGTCACGGCCTCGACGGTGTCGATCCGGCGCGCGGAGGGATCGCGCCGCGGATCGCCGGTGTAGAGACCGTCCACGTCGGTCAGCAGCACCAGGAGGTCGGCGTCGATCAGGTGGGCGACGAGCGCCGCCAGGTTGTCGTTGTCGCCTACCTTGATTTCGTCGACGGCGACCGTGTCGTTCTCGTTGACGATGGGCAACACCCCGAAGTCGAGCAGCGCGAGCAGCGTGTTGCGTGCGTTGAGGTACCGGCCGCGGTCGCTGATGTCCTGGCCCGTCAGCAGCACCTGGCCGACCTTGATGCCGTGGCGCTTGAAGGCCTGCTCGTAGTGCCACATGAGGGCCGACTGCCCGACGGCCGCGGCTGCCTGCTTTTCCGGGATCGAGCGCGGCCGGGAGGCGAGGCCGAGGCGCGCCGTGCCCGCGACGATGGCTCCCGATGAGACGAGCGCGACCTCGCGGCGCTCGGCGACGAGCGCCGCGATGTCCGCGGCCAGCGCGGTGATGCGCTTGGCGTCGAGACCTTCGCCCGGGCTCGTGATGAGGCCGCTGCCGACCTTGACCACGAGGCGGCGCGCGCGCGTCAGCCCGCGGCGGGCGCCCATATCTGGCTCGCCAGGATCCCGGCGACGTCGCGCAGCAGCCCGGCGAGACCCAGGCCCGTGACCGAAGAGATGGCGTGAAAGGAAATTCCCTCGGCCGCGCAGAAGGTTTCGAGCGCGCGACGGCGCTCCTCGGTGCCGGGCAGCTCCGCCTTGCTTCCGGCCACGATCTGGGGCCGCGCAGCGAGCTCGCTGGAGTACGCGGCGAGCTCACCCTGGATGACCCGCCAGTCCTCCACTGGATCACGGCCGGAGCCCGGGTCGAGGTCGACCAGGTGCACGAGAACGCGCGTCCGCTCCGTATGGCGCAGGAAGCGGTGTCCGAGCCCCTTGCCCTCGGCGGCACCTTCGATCAAGCCAGGCAGGTCGGCGATGACGAAGGAGCGATGCTCGTCCACGCGGACGATGCCGAGACTCGGCTCGAGCGTGGTGAACGGGTAGTCCGCGATCTTGGGCTTGGCGGCCGACAGCCGCGAGACGAGCGTCGACTTGCCGGCGTTGGGGAACCCGACGACGCCCACGTCGGCCAGGAGCTTGAGCTCGAGGTGGATCCAGCGTTCCTCGCCGGGGCGTCCGAGGTCGGCCCGGCGCGGGGCGCGGTTGGTCGAGCTGGTGAAGCGGGCATTGCCGCGCCCGCCGCGCGCGCCGCGCGCGACGAGCACACGCTCACCCGACGCCGTCAGGTCGCCCAGCCGCTCGCCCGTGGCGCGGGCCGACACCACGGTGCCGAGCGGCACGCGCAGCACCGTGTCGTTGCCGGAGGCGCCCGTCTTGTCGGCGCCCTTGCCGTGCTGCCCGCGCTCGGCGGTGTAGTGCCGCCGGTAGTGGAAGTCGAGGAGGGTGGTGATGGACGGATCGGCCTCGAGGAAGATGCTGCCGCCGTCGCCACCGTCGCCGCCGTCCGGGCCGCCGCGCGGGACGAACTTCTCGCGCCGGAAGCTCACGCAGCCCGCGCCCCCGTCGCCGCCCTTGACGAAGACGTCGATCTCGTCGACGAACATCTCAGGCCCCGGGGACGCCGGGCGCGATCAGGCGGGCTGCTGGGCGATGCTGACGTACTTGTCGTCGCCCTTGCGCTCGAAGCGAACGTAGCCGTCGGAGGTGGCGAACAGCGTGTGGTCCGTGCCGAGCCCGACGTTGACGCCCGGCTTGAAGCGGGTACCGCGCTGGCGCACGATGATGCTGCCGGACGTCACGAACTGCCCGCCGAAGCGCTTGACGCCCAGCCGCTGCGAGTTCGAATCGCGCCCGTTGCGGGAACTGCCGACGCCCTTCTTGTGAGCCATGGCGCTATGCCTCGATCTTGGTGATGCGGACCGCCGTCATGATCTGGCGATGCCCGCGGTGCCGGCGGTAGTTCTTCCTCCGCTTGAACTTGACCACGAGGACCTTGCCGCCCTTCTTCTCGGAAACCACCTGGCCCGTGACCTTCGCGGATGCTAACGCCTTGGGCTCCACGGTCACCTGGCCGTCATTGCTCACCAGGAGCACCTGGGTAAACTCCACCGGCGAGCCGGCCTCCTTGTCGAGGCGCTCGACCTTGATCACCTGGCCCGGGGCGACCCGGTACTGCTTTCCGCCTGTCGCGATGACGGCTTCCATAGAGAGATAAGACCTTTCGTGAATTGATTTGCCGCGAGCGCCCATCAGACCACAGGGCCGGCCCGAAAGTCAAGCACGGCGCGACGTTAGGCGCGTGCAGTCACGCGGCTGCCATGTAGCGCGAGAGGCGCTCCCGGAGGAACAGGCGCGAGCGGTGCACGCGGGACTTCACCGCGGGCAGGCTCAGGTGCAGGGTCTCGGCGATCTCGGGGTTCGATAGCCCCTCGACATCATGCATGAGGAAGGCGGTCCGGTAGTCCGCCGGAAGATCGTTGATCGCCGAGGTCAGCACGGTCCGGAGCTCCGTCTGGAGCGCCGGCTCGTCGACCTTGCCCGACCAGTCGGCCACGGGCTCCGCGTGGCGCCGCTGATCGTCGAACGCGGGCTGGACGTCGTCCCATAGCACCTCGTTGCGCCGGCCGCGGCGGCCGCGGAGCTTTTGGTACGCCGTATTCGCCGTGATCCGGTACACCCAGCTGCCGAAGGCCGACTCGCCCTTGAACGTGCCGATCTTGCGCGCCGCGGTCCAGAGAGCGTCCTGGGCCACTTCCTCGGCATCCTGCTCATTGCCGGTGATGCGGATGGCCAGACGATAGACGCGGTCTCCGTATGTGTCGAGCAACAGCTCGGATGCCATCGGATCACCCCGGCGCAGCCCTTCGAGAAGGGCCGCGTCACGATCGACGCGCGGAGCTCCGGCGGGTCGCGGCTCGGGCTCGGTCATCGTGTCCGCCTGCGGGACGCTCATCATGACTCTCCTGTGTCCCGCGTCACGGGACACGCCAGTCGTCGTTGGTTCAGGACCTCGCATACAGCGTCAGATGCCGCTTGAGCTCGTCCACGCATTGCTCCATCACCGAAATGTCCTTCGTCATCTTGCTCATGAGGATGGCCCCCTCGAGGGCGGCCACGAGGAAGTGGGCCAGCCCATCGGGATTGCAGTCGGCGCTGAGCCGCCCCGCCGCCTGGCTCCGGCGCAGCGCCCGGGCCAGCGTCGCGCGCCATCGGACGAAGATCTCGGCCAGCCGCTGTCTGAACCCCTCGTGGACGTCGGACAGCTCCGAAGCGAGATTGCCCATGGGGCAGCCCCCGACGCAGTTGCGCTGCCGCAGGTTGTCGAGGACGCGGTCGAGGAAGCCGTGGATCTGGGCCAGCGGATCACGATCGATATCGGCGAAGGCCGGATCGAGCGTGCGCTCGACGAAGCCGCGCACCAGCCGGTCGATGATGGCATAGCCCAGCTCTTCCTTGCTCTTGAAGTAGTAGTAGAAGTTGCCCTTGCCCACGCCGCTCTCGCGGAGGACATCGTCGAGAGTGGTGCAGTGGTAGCCCTGGAGGTGGATCAAGCGCGCGGCAGCATCGAGAATCTGGTCCCTCGTCGCTGCTCCCTTTGCGCTCTTCGTCTCGGTGATCATGTCCCGTCGCGCCTCCTTGAAGGGAGGTTGTACCAAAGAGTCAGTACAATCCTAAAGCCGAAGAGTTTCCAGTGTCAAGATGTAGGATTTATTCTTCTAGTTCAGGTACTTAGTCAGCCATTGGCGCATGATGTCCCAAGCATTCTGAGCAGCGCCAGCGTCATAGGATGCCCTGTCATTGCAGAAGAAACCATGCCCGGCGCCCTTGTAGACCTTGACCTCGGCGGTCTTTTTGAGCCGCTTGAGGGTTTCGTCGAGGCGCCGAACCTGGTCCATCGGGATCATCTTGTCCGTCTCGCCGAAGAAACAGAGGATCGGACACTGGATGCGATCCGCCAGATTGATCGGCGCGGTCGGCGTGTCGGCCGCGATGCCGCCGCCGTAGAACGGCACGGCGACCTTGATGGCTGCCGGGTGCCGGCACGCCGTGAGGAAAGCGATGCGGCCGCCGACGCAGAAGCCCGTGATCCCGATGCGGTCGCTCCGCACCTCGGGACGGCCCTTGAGGTGCTGGATGACCACGCCCAGCTCGGCCATCAGGACGGCGTCGTCGAACTTCTGGATGTAGCCGAGGGCGCGCGGCACGTCCTCGTAGGGAACGATGGGGCTGCCGAAGCGGTAGAAGAGATCGGGCGCGATGGTGACGTACCCTTCGCGCGCGATGCGCTCAGCCACGTCCTTGATGTGGGCGTTGAGACCGAACGCTTCCATCACGACGATGACGGCGGCATGAGAACCCGCGCCTGCGGGCCGGCAGACATACGCCGGCATCAGGCCGTCGGCCGTGGGCAGTGAGTCCATCCCGGTGCGAATCTCCATGACCGCCTCCCGCGCCCTAGAAGGTCAAGAGCTTGAGCAGGTCCGCCGTCAGGTCATACAGCTGGGCACAGCCGCTCTCGCCGCCCAGCTGCGTCTGGATCCGCTTGCGCAGCGCGCCGTCGGCGCCTTGGCCGACCAGGGAAGCGATCTTGCCCTGGGGCTCCGTGCAGATGCCCTGGTAGGGCAGCCGCGAGCTGATCGAGTCGGCGGCGGCCACGGTTCCGGCCGCCAGGTCGATCTCGATGTGGAGGTCGAATCCGTGGACATTGTCGTGCATCGAGTGGAAGAGGTGGAGGCGCGCTCCTGTGCGCACGAGTCGCATAGTCTTCTTGCGCACAAAGATCCGGCGCGCGCCGGGCGACGGGCTGTACAGATCCGCGACCATCGGCGTCGAGACCGCTCGCGTCTCGAGGAGCGCCCGGCCCGCGCCGCTGTAGGTGAAGCAGGACCCGGGCAGGTCTATCCACCCGGTGGTATCGAGGTTCCAGCAGGCGAGCGCGCCGCCCGCGGCCAAGCCGGCCGTCGCCTCGAGCGGGAACTTGGCGACCTGACGGGCGAGGCGCGCGACCTCGATGCCGGCGTCAACGAGGAGCCGCGAGCCGAATCCCGGCCCGGCAAGCTCGGTGAGCCGGCGGCCGAAGCCCGCCACCATCCGCGCGCCGCCGAGTTGCCCGAAGCGCTCGACGGCCGCGGGATCCACCGCGCCGGCGATTGCCCGCGCCGCGGCCTCTCGCACCTCGTAGCCGGGCGAGGGCGTGCACACCGCCACCAGCTCCACGCTCGCATCGTCGTCGGCAAGGCGGACCGTATGGGTGAAGGCGTCCTGGTGGGTATTGTCCACCCAGCCTTCCAGGCTCCGCTCGTAGCGGTCGCGGCCGGCGAGGTACGGCGACGTGATCACTTGGAGAGGTACTTCTCCGGGTTGGCGTCGAACGACTGCTTGCACCCGACGGCGCAGAAGTAGATCCTCTGCCCCTTGTGATTCGATTGGGCGGCGGCCTTCTTCGGGTCGACGTCCATGCCGCACACGGGATCCTTCGCCATGGCGTTTTCTCCTTCCTCAGGTAGCGTGACGTGGAAGCGCTTGAGCCGCAGGCTATTGGCGACCACCGAGACCGACGACAGCGCCATGGCCAGCCCGGCCAGAATCGGGGAGAGCAGCACCCCCCAGAGGGGGTAGAGCACGCCGGCCGCGACCGGAACCAGCACGATGTTGTAGCCGAAGGCCCAGGCCAGGTTCTCCTTGATGATCCTTATGGTCCGTCGCGACAGCTCCACGGCGGTCACGACCCCGCGCAGATCTCCCCTCATGAGAGTGACGTCGGCGGCTTCGATGGCCACGTCCGTGCCCGTGCCCATGGCGATGCCGATGTCGGCCTGGGCCAGCGCGGGGGCGTCGTTGATTCCGTCGCCGACCATGGCGACGAGCCGGCTTCCCTCCTGCAGGCGCTTGATCTCCGCCGCCTTCTGCTCCGGCAGAACCTCGGCCAGCACGCGGTCGATGCCGGCCATGCGGGCGATCGCCTCCGCGGTCGGCCGCGTGTCACCGGTGAGCATGGCGACCTCGATGCCGAGCGCTCTCAGAGCCGCGACCGCGGCGCGGGCCTCGGGCTTGAGGACGTCGGCGACGGCGACGAGACCGTGGACTTCTCCGGCAAACGCGACGTACACGACGCTCTTGCCTTCGGCGGCGAGACGCCCGGCCACGGTCTCGAACTCCGCGACGGGGATGCCCCGCGCCTGCATCATGCGCGCGTTGCCCAGCAGGATCCGCCCGTCGGAGGCCAGCGCGTCCACCCCCTGACCGGGCACGGCCTGGAATTCACTCACCGGCGGCAGCGCGAGCCCGCGCGCCTTGGCGAGGGTCACGATGGCCTCCCCCAGCGGGTGCTCCGATCCCTGCTCGGCGGCGGCGGCCAACGCCAGCAGCACGTCGGCCTCGACGCCCGGCGCAGGGATCACGTCGGTGACCACGGGCTTTCCCACCGTGAGCGTTCCCGTCTTGTCGAAAACCACGGTCTTCGCCCGGTGCAGCAGCTCGAGCGCCCCCGCGCTCTTGATGAGCACGCCCAGCTCGGCACCCTTACCCGTACCGACCATGATGGCCGTGGGCGTGGCCAATCCCATCGCGCAGGGGCAGGCGATGACGAGCACGCCCACGGCATTGGTCAGGGCGTAGAAGACGGAGGGCTCCGGACCGAAGGTCCACCACACGCCGAAGGTGATGGCGGCGACGACGAGGACTACCGGCACGAAGACGCTCGCGACGCGGTCGGCCAGCCGCTGGATGGGGGCCTTGGACCCCTGCGCCTCCTCTACCAGGCGGATGATCTGGGCGAGAACGGTCTCACTCCCGACCCGCGTGGCCCGGTAGGTGAACGTGCCCGTCCGGTTCACCGAGCCTCCGACGACCGCGCTCCCCGGCCTCTTCTCGACGGGCAGGCTCTCCCCGGTGAGCATGGATTCGTCCACGGTCGACCCGCCCTCGACCACCTGGCCGTCCACCGCGACGCGCTCGCCCGGCCTCGCTCGAAGGAGGTCCCCCACCGAGACGAGGCCGATGGGCACGTCCTCTTCCGTGCCGGCGCGCAGAACCCGGGCCGTCTTGGGCCGGAGGGCGATCAAGCGCCGGATGGCTTCGGAGGTACCTCCGCGCGCGCGCGCCTCCAACCAGCGCCCGAGGACGAGAAAGGTCATGAGCAGCGCCGAGGCTTCGTAGTAGGGCATGGCGCCGGTGGCCGCGAACACGCCCGGCCAGAGCGTCACCGCCACGCTGAAGAAGTAGGCCGCGTTGGTGCCTATGGACACCAGGGTGTTCATGCTGGCCGAGCGGTGGCGCAGCTCCGAGAGAAATCCCACGTGGAACTGCCAGCCCACCCAGAACTGGACCGGCGTGGTCAGGGCCCAGAGCAGAAACGGGTCGCGGAGCCAGTGAGGCGCCCAGGTGAAGACCTCGTGCATGCTGCCGATCAGTACGGGAACCGACAGCGTGGCGCCCACCACGAGCTTGCGCAGCAGTCGCCGGTTTTCTCGCGCCCGCTCGGCCTGTTCGCGATCGGCCGCCTCGGGCGTCGCCGCGATGTCGGCGGGCACGGTATAGCCCGCCGCCGCCACCGCGCGTCTCAGCTGTTCGAGAGACGGAGCTTCGAGCGATGGGCTGGCGGCACCCAGGCGCACGGTGGCGCGCTCGGTGGCGAGGTTCACCGCGGCCGACTTCACGCCCGGCACGCCCAGGAGCGCCTGCTCGACCTTGCCCACACAGGCCGCGCAGTGCATTCCCTTCACGGGAAAATCGAGCCGAGGCTCTTGCTCGGTCGCGTTCGGGGGCATCGTCATGGCCACCGCTCCATTCTACCGCCCGGAAAAGCGGGAGAACACGTCGAGCAGCTCGTCCACCTTCTTCTGGCGGTCGCGCGTGCTGCCCGAGCGTATGGCCTCGGCGACGCAGGATTCGATGTGGCGCCCGAGGAGCAGCCGTTGCACCTGCTCCACGGCGCCTTCCACGGCCGTCAGCTGAAGCAGGATGTCGACGCAGTATTTCTTCTCTTCCACCATCCGCTGGATGCCCTGCACCTGTCCCTCGATGCGCCGCAGCCTGCCGAGGGCCTTGGCCTTGGTCTCGTCGTCGATCATGTCCGCTCCTCCGCGGCGGCCGGGCGCCTGGCCTCGAGGCCACGCAGCAGCCACCAGGCCGCGAGAGCCGCCGTCAGATGCTTGAGCGTATGGCCGCTCAGCAGGTGTCCCATCGAGAAGATCACGCCGTCGAGGGCTTCGAAGAGCTTGGCCGCGCCGTACATGACGATGGCCGCCACGAGATAACCGCCGTGCGTGTAGCGCGCCGGGAACAGCCACAGCATCAACGGGATCAGCGCGGCCGGCGCGAATTGCACGAGGGCGTAGGGACGCAGGTCCCCCGCGCCGCTCGACTCCCCCGCGTACCAGTATGCGACGCTGCCGGCTCCCGCAAGCAGGAGCATCGGCAGCAGCACGATCCCCGCCGTCACCCCCACCCGCTCGGCCACGACCGAGGCCAGAAGGGCCATGAAGCCGATCGTCATGGGCAGCCGGTCCCACACGAGCCGCGCGTTGTCGGGCGCCCAGTGGTAGTACGCCGAGCCAATGCCGGTGAGCGCGACGCCGGTGAAGAAGAGCGCGTACGGCCAGCGCTCCCGGGACTCGAGGAACGGGGCGGACGTGCCGACCGGCGCCGTCAGCACCTGGCGGAGTCCCCAGAGCCCGACCAGCGCGAACGGCAGGTTG
>JBKPBU010000067.1:0-11869 GCA_046727015.1 Candidatus Methylomirabilota bacterium
AGCACGTCGAGCTGGAGAACGGGATCGATGTTGGCGAGGAAGAGGAACTTCGCCTTGCGGTGCGCCGGTCCGAGCTTCGGCTTGAATGCGGCGAAGGCATTCAGCTGCACGTCCAGCGTGCGCGCTTCGTTGAGGTCGAAGCCGTACTCGCCGGTCCAGCGGAAGGTCTTCTGCCCGGGCAGGACCTCGATAGCCGACACGTCCACGCCGCGACCGCTCAGCAGCTCCAGGTGCTCCGGCGGGAAATCGCCGCCCACCGCGCCCACGACGCGCACCTGGGTGAAAAAGCTCGCCGCATAGGAGAAGTACGTCGCCGAGCCGCCCAGCGCCTCGGTCACGTTGCCGAACGGCGTCTTGACGGTGTCGAGCGCCACCGAGCCCACGACCACGAGATCAGCCATGCCGGGACCCCCTCTTGGGCGCGGGGAAGTACCTGCTGAGCAGGAAGTCCAGCCGCTTCCGGATCCTCGGCGCGACGGCTTTTGGATCCGTGATGATGGCGCTCTTGAGCGCGTCGGAGCAGCCCTGGGCGCACGAAACCGGAACGCTCGGGATCACCCGGCGGAGGACTTCCTTGGCAGTCGCGACGTTTTTCATGAGGTTGGCGATCACGGTCTCCACGGTCACGGCCTCGTGCTCTTCGTGCCAGACGTCGTAGTCGGTCACGAGCGCCAGCGTCGCGTAGCACAGCTCCGCCTCGCGGGCGAGCTTGGCCTCCGGCATGTTGGTCATGCCGATGACCGACATGCCCCAGCGGCGGTAGACCTCCGACTCCCCCTTGGTCGAGAACTGGGGCCCCTCGATGCAGATGTACGTCCCGCCGCGGTGCACGCGAGCGCCCACATCCGCTCCCGCTTTCGCCAGCGCCGCCGCCACTTCGCCGCACACCGGGTGGGCCATGCCGACGTGGGCGACGATGCCGTCTCCGAAGAAGGAGGTGACGCGGCGCTTGGTATGGTCGTAGAACTGGTCGGGCACGACCAGCTCCAGCGGATGGATGTCCTCCTTCATGCTGCCCACGGCGCTGATCGACAGCAGCGTCCGGGCACCGAGGGTCTTCATGCCATAGATGTTGGCGCGGTAATTGAGCTCGGAAGGCATGAGCCTGTGCCCGCGGCCGTGGCGCGGCAGGAAGATCACGCGCCGGCCGCCGAAGCGTCCGGTGCAGTAAGCGTCCGACGGATCGCCGAACGGGGTCTTGACCTTGACCCAGCGAATGTCCTCGATGCCTTCCATCTCGTAGAGGCCGCTGCCGCCGATGACGCCGACGGCCGGCTCCGGCGCGGGTCGGGCCGGTCTCACGCCGCCTCCAGGACGCCGCGCGCGCCGCTGGCGTCGGCCTCGGTCAGCCGCACCGTCGCGAAGCGCCGCCCCAGTCCCTCGGGTCCCCGGAACGCCACCTCGATGAAATTCGACGTTAGACCGGTGAGCATCCCGCCCGCGCGCCGCCCTTCGAGCACCACGACTTCAATGGCCCGACCCAGCAGGCGGCGTCTGAAGGCGAGGCTCTTCTCCGCGCCGAGGCCGCGGAGCCTGGCGCTGCGCTCGCGGATCACCGAGGCCGCGACACGGTCGCCCATCTTCGCGGCTTCAGTTCCTTTGCGGTCCGAATAGGCGAAGACGTGGAGGTACGACAGCGGCAGCGCTTCGACAAGGGCCATCGTCGCCTCGAAGTCGGAATCCGACTCGCCCGGGTGGCCCACGATGACGTCCGCGCCCAGCCCCAGGTCGGGGATGGCCGCCGCGAGCCGCTCGGCGAGGGCCCGGTACATGGCCGTGTTGTAAGGCCGGCGCATGATGCGAAGGACGCGATCGCTGCCGCTTTGAAGCGGCAGGTGTAGGTGCGGCGCGACCGTGGGAATCGTGGTGACGGCCTCGAACAGCTCCGGAGTGAAATACGCGGGCAACACCGAGGAGAGCCTCAGCCATCGAAGGCCTTCGACCTCGGCGAGCCGCGCCACGAGCGCCGCCAGGCTCGTCCTGGGCACGAGGTCCCATCCGTAGTGGCCGATGTCCACGCCCGTGAGAGTGATCTCGCCGTAGCCGGTCTCGACCAGCGCCCCGACCTGCTCCACGAGGACCTTCGGCTCCTGGCTGCGGCTCCTGCCCCGCGCGGCGGGCACGATGCAGAAGGCGCAACGGTGCTGGCAGCCGTCCTGGATCTTGACGAAGGCGCGCGAGCGCCCGCTCATGCGTGCCACGGGCGCCGATGGCAGGTCGCGGGCATCGGCGATCCGCCCCACGCGCACGTCCGGGCTATCGCGCTTGACGAGCGAGCCGAGCAGCTCTGGCAGCCTGTACTTCTCCTGATTGCCCAGAACCAGGTCGATTCCAGGCATGCGGCGAAGCGCGTCCGGATCGGTCTGGGCCAGGCAGCCGGTGACGACGACGAGCGCGCCGGGGTTGGCTCGAATGATGCGCCGGATCGTCTGCCGGTCGGAGAAGTCGGCACGGCTCGTGACCGTGCACGTGTTGACGACGTAGACGTGGGCGGCCTCGCCCTCCTCCACGGCACGGAAGCCGGCCTGCTCGACGAGCGCGCGCATCTCCTGCGACTCGACCTGGTTGAGCCGGCAGCCGAGGGTGGCGAAGCCGACCGTCTTCATGCTTCGACCGTCTCCTTGAGCTGGCCGCACGCCGCCCCGATGTCCTCGCCCTTGCTCCACCTGACCGTCGCCCGGATGCCGTGCTCGAGCAGCAGTTCCTGGAAGCCCATGATCCGGTGGAGCGCCGGGCGCTGAAAGCCCGAACCCTCCCAGTCGTTGAAGGGGATGAGGTTGATCTTGGCCCGGATGCCCTTGAGCAGCCGCACAAGCCGTCGGGAGTCTTCAGGAGAGTCGTTGACGCCTTCGAGCAGGACGTATTCGAAGGTGATGCGCTGGCGGAAGGCGACGGGGAAGCGGCGACAGGCCTCGAGCAGCTCTTCGATCGCAAACCCCTTGTTCACCGGCATGATCCGATCGCGGATCTCGTTGTTCGTCGCGTGGAGCGAGATAGCCAGGTTGACCTTGAGGTTTTCCTTGGCGAGGCGCTCGATGCCGCTCACCAGCCCGACAGTCGACACGGTGATACGGCGGGGCGAAAAGCCGAAGGCCTTCGGATCGGTCAGGAGCCGCAGGGACTTGACCGTCGCCGCGTAGTTGGCCAGCGGCTCGCCCATGCCCATGTAGACGATGTGGGTGATCCGCGCCCCGGGCTCGAGCCCCGCGCGCGCGGCCAAAACCTGCCCCACGATCTCCCCCGCCGTCACGTTGCGCTCGAGCCCCATGGTGCCGGTCAGGCAGAAGGCGCACGCGAAGCCGCAGCCGACCTGGGTAGAGACACAAAGGGTCAGCCGGTCGGCGTCGGGCATGAGGACCGACTGGATGCGAGCGCCATCCTCGAGTCTCAGGACCAGTTTCTGGCTGCCGTCCTGGGACGGCGTCCGCCTCTCGATCTCCGGCACCGCCACCGTGGCCCGATCCGCCAGGATCGCCCGGAAGTCGCGAGGCAGGTTGGACATGGCCTCGATGTCCGTGGCGCCCTTGCCGTAGAGCCACGAGGCGATCTGGCGGCCGCGGTACCTCGGCACGCCGAGCGATTCAGCGAGGTCTTCGAGCTCCGAGGGCAGGAGGTCGAGCAGGTTCTGGCGCGACATACGCGTCGTAGGATAGCACACGGACTCGAGGCGCCAAGTCCTGAGGAGTAGTGGTCGGACCCGCCCTCGGTGAGCCACAAGTATGGAGTGGCCTACACGATGTCAACGCGATTCTCGACTGCCCCGGAAGGCCAGGTTGTTTCATCCCCAACTTCTGTGGGAGGCCGGTGGATAAGCCTGTGGGTGACTCGTCGTCACCATCAGATTTCGTGCACTAAGAGCAAATCGCTCACTCACGCGCCACTCCGGCCACGTGCTACTTGATCGAAGCGTCGTGGAGCGGCATCCACTGGTCCGGGCGCGGGGTCCAACTCAACCGATCACGACTCGCATAGATGTCTACCTGCTGGAGCAGGAAGACCCACGTCGCGTCCTCCACCATTGCGCGGGCCAGGTCGCGGTAGACGTGACGGCGCTTGGCCATGTCCATGGTGCCGCGACCAAGGTCGAAGAGCGCATCCACGCGCTCATTTTTGTAGTAGAGCCCCCGACCTTTGGAGGAGACCAGGTTGTAAAGCTCGTCCGCATCCTGCATTGGGCCGCCGAGACCCAGGAGATACGCGTCCTGGAACTGCTTGCCGAGGTAGCGTTTGAAGTAGGCGCCCCACTCTGCCACCTGCACCCGTGGCCTGAAACCGGCCTTTTGCCACTGTCCTCCCAGGGCCTCGGCTATCTCCTTGTCGCCCTGGTAGCGTCCCGCCGGCGACTCGAGGGTGATCTCCAGGCCGTCGGGATAGCCGGCCTCGGCGAGCAGCTTCCGCGCCCGAGCGGGGTCATGTGGATAGCCCTTGACACTCGCGTCGTAGCCGAACATCTGCGGTGTGAGCGGGCCTTCGAGCCTCCGGCCATTGCCCTCGAGGACGTTCTTGACGATGGCGTCGACGTCCGTCGCATAGTTGAGCGCCTGGCGGACCCGCACGTCGGACAGGGGCTTCTTGAAGGCGTTGAGCCCCAGATAGATGATCCAGCTGCTCGGCACGCGCTGAGCGCGGATGCCGCCGACGCCCTCGAGCTCACGTGCCAGATTCGGCGGGATCGTCGTGATGAGGTCGACCTCATTGTTGCGCAGCGCCGCGGCGCGAGTGAAGGGCTCGGGGATGGGTTTGTACACCACGCGGCGTATCCTCGGCGCTCCACGCCAGTGGCGGTCGAAGGCTTCGACCACCAGCCTGTCGTCCTTGACCAGCTCGACGAAGCGGTACGGGCCCGTGCCCACGGGTCGGAGCGCCATGCCCTGATTGCCCTTCTCGGCGGCGTACCTCGGCGGCACGATGGGGAAGTCCAGCAGCCGGTTGATGAGCGGCGCGTATGGCTGGCGAGTCACGAGGTTGACCGTGTAGTCGTCGATCACGTCCACCCGCGCGATCTCGGCCATGTTGGCGCGGTTGGGCGACTTCTGCTCCGGGTCGAGCACGCGCTGAAAGGTGAAGCGCACGGCCTCCGCGTTGAAGGGCTCGCCGTCGTGGAAGACGACGCGGCGCCTGAGCTTGAGCTGCCACGTCGTGTCGTCCACGAGCCGCCACGACTCGGCCAGCTGGGGCACGATGCGGTTGTCCGCGTCACGCCCGACCAACGAGTCGAACATGGTCACGCCGACCATGGCCCGGATCGAGGACAGGTTCATGGTCGGATCGAGGTTCTCGGGCGTCCACGGGATCGCGACGCGGAGCTCGCCCTGCGGTTGGGCTCCGGCACAGGACGGAAGCATGGCGAGCAGGGCCGCCGCGGCGCAGGCCGCGATGCGGCGCTTCACGAGCCGCTTCCCTTGACCGCCACCACGGCGGCTTCAAGATGTGCGTCGGGAGTCGCCAGCGGCAACACGCAGCCCGGCGCGATAATCACCCCCGTACCCCCGGTCTGCTGAATAGCATCGGCGACCTGGGCCGCCACGGCAGAAGCCGGGCCCTTGAGCAGTGTCTCCGTCTCGTTGAGCCCGCCCACCACGGCTCCCTTGAAGCGCCTGAGCGCATTGCCGAGGGACGGCGAGGTCAGCCTGTCGTGCCAGTTCACGGCCGCCACGGGCAGCGTCGACTTCCGGTCGAAGTAGATGTGTCGGCCGTGAAGATGGAGCACGGTGAAGACGGCGGCGCCGTTCAAGCTTTCGAGCACCCGCCGGGAATACGGCATGCTGAACCGGGAGTGTTGTTCTTCATCCAGCACATCGCGGCTGGCGTCCTGGGAGGCGTAGAAGATACCGTCGGCTCCGGCCTGCACCACGGCGGCGGCATAGCGGATCACCGTCTCCGTGATGACATCGAGCGCGGCCATGACGGCCTCCGGAAAGTCCTTGAGGTCGCTGAGCAGGCGGTCACCCGCCAGCTTGCGCGCGATGGTCAGCGGGGCGAACACGGTGTGCAGCACCGGGACGTCGTCGCTCCTCCCCTCGAGGATGAGTCTCAACGCCTCGAGCTCTCTGCCGAGAGCCCCCTGCCCCGGGTCGAGGGGCTGGAGCTTCGCCCAGTCAGAGACGTGCCGGATGGCGTGCTGCGTGCAGGTCTTGGCGCCGTTGGGCGATCCGCGGTACGCGACCCTGCAGCCCCAGTCCTCGACGCAGTAGACGCCGCTCGACATGACCTTGATGAGATCGATGTCCCACCTGCGCTGGAACGCGAGCATGGCGTCGGCCAAGCCACGCGCGGTGTGGTCGACTTCGGGCACATGGCGCCAGAACGCCACGGGCGGCCGATCCACGGGCCGTCGGCCGAGAGCAGCCAGGACGCGCTCTCGCTTGGTCATGGCTCGTCAGTCTATCATTTTTGTCGCGGGGAACTTTCCGCCCGCGCTATGGTCTAAACGTGCGAGAAGGAGATGCCGCCGATGCGCCGGAATTGCTCGACAGGCTGCGGGCGGGCGACGTGCGGGCCTTTGAAGAGCTCGTCGCCTCCCATCAGCACCGCGTCTTCGGCGTGGCCCTGCGCATGCTCGGCAGCGCGGCCGAGGCCGAAGAGGTGGCGCAGGAAGCCTTCCTCCGCGCGCACCGGAGCCTTGGCGACTTCCGCGGTGAGGCCAAGCTCTCCACCTGGCTCTACACCATCGTCTCCCGCCTGTGCCTCAACCGGCTGGCGTCGGGAGACCGCAGGGCGGTCCGCGGCGGCGAGGAGGTTCTCCTTCGGGTGGCCGATGAGCGCGGCGGGCCCGAGGTCCAGGCGGAGCGCGGGGAGCTCGAGGCGGCGCTCCACCGCGCCATCGCGGAGCTGCCGGAAGAGCGCCGCGTCGTGATCATCCTGAGAGACCTCGAGGGCCTCTCTTACGAGGAGATAGCCAGGGCGCTCGACCTCGAGCCGGGCACCGTCCGCTCGCGGATTCACCGGGCGCGCATGGACCTGAGGGGAAAGCTGGAGCGATTCCTGCCATGAACTGTCACGACGCGCGCGATCGGTTGTCGGACTTCCTCGACGAAGCTCTGGGCCCGCCCGAGCTCGCCGAGGTCCGGGCGCACCTCGAGGGTTGCCCCGAGTGCCGGGGCGAGCTCGAGCGCCTCCGCGCGACCGTCTCGCTCCTCGCACGCGTCGAGCGTCCTCGGGCGCCGTTGGGCTTCGTCGACCGGGTGATGGCGGCGGCCCGTCCCGCGCCCTGGTATCGCAGGCTCGGCCGGTTGCTCTTTCTGCCGCTCGGGATCAAGCTGCCGGCCGAGGCCGCGGCCATGGTGATGATCGCAGTGCTCGGAGTCTTCCTGCTCCAGCGCACTCCGGAGATGAAGGAGGCGGCGCGCCCCGAGTTCCGGTCGCCCGCGTCCAGGTCTGAAGCTCCGCCAGAAAAAAACGCGGAGCCGGCGCCCGCAAGGGAGCCGGCCCAGTCCGACTTGAAGGCGGGCAAGGCCGACTCCGGAAAGCGGGCGGAGCACGCGCCCCGTGTGGGCCGCGAGGCAGAGAACACCATGCGCGGCCAGCGGCGTCTGGACTCACCTCCGTCCCCACCTCTCGCATCGGAAGAGTCCAAGCAGGAGCTCAACAAGGAGCGCGACGCCGACCGCTTCCGAAAGGCGGGCGCGCCCAGCATCCAGGGCGCCGCCGTTCCGGCTGCTCCTCCGGCAGCGGCACCGGGCGCCGCCGTTCCCGCTGCTCCTCCAGCTGAATGGGGACCGAAGAGCCGGGACTCGGCTGAGGGGCAGTCCAGAGCGGTGGCCCCAGCGCGACCCGAAGTGTCCGCCAAGCGCCAGTCGGCGATGTCTGGTGTCGTCGGCCGGCTGAACGTCAAGGACCGCCCGTCAGCCGAGAAGAGTCTGACCGATCTCCTGACTCGATTCGGCGGTACCGAGATCGGCCGCCGCCAGGAGTTGGGGGCGACGGTGGTGGACGTGCTGGTGCCGGAAGCCCGCTACACGGAATTCGTCCGTAGCCTCACGGCACTCGGTGCCTGGACTGCCGAAGGCCAGCCCACCGCCCTGCCCACCGATCCTCCGCAGCTGCGTTTCAGCATTCGAATCTCCGAATAGGCAGCCCGGAACTTCCTTCCCCCTGCCCGGTCTAACCCTCCAGAAGCGCCCAATCGAGGGCACATGGAGGATTGACCAATGCACAAGCGGCTGATTGCTCTCACTCTGATAGCGGCGCTCTGGTGCGCCCAGCTTGCGGCGGCGGCGCCGCAGGCCATCACGCGCGACGACCAGAAAGACCTGATGGTCACCATCTATAACGGCAATCTTGGCCTCGTGAAGGACACCCGGGAAACCCGGCTCGACGCCGGCATGCTCGAAGTCCAGTTCGCCGACGTCGCGGCACAGATCGACCCGACATCCGTCCATCTCAAGTCGTTGACCGATCCGGCGGGCCTCAGGATCCTCGAGCAGAACTACGAATACGACCTGCTGACCAGCGCCAAGCTCATGGAAAAGTACGTGGGCAAGAAGGTCCGCCTCTACCAGTCGAACGGGACGTACCAGGAGGCGACCCTGCTCAGCACCAATGGGCCCATCTACGAGATCAACGGACAGATCCACATGGGCCACTCCGGACAGCTCGTGTTGCCGGCTCTGCCCGAGAACCTCGTCTCCAAGCCGACACTCGTGTGGCTGCTGCGCAACGCCCGCGCGGCGGCCCAGCGGGTCGAGGCCTCGTACCTGACCACCGGCATCAACTGGAAGGCCGACTACGTCATGGTCATCAACGCCGCCGATAACCGGAGCGACCTGACGGGCTGGGTCACGATCGACAACAAGAGCGGCGCGACCTACTCGAACGCCGCGCTCAAGCTGGTCGCGGGCGACATCAACCGCGCCAGAGAGCCGCGCGCGGTCGGACGCATGATGGACATGGCCGCCAAGGCGGCGTCGCCGGCCAATGCCGAGCGCGATTTCAAGTCGGAGGGCTTCTTCGAGTACCACCTCTACACGCTCGACGGCCGCACCACCATCAAGGACAGCCAGACCAAGCAGCTCGCCCTCATGTCGGCCTCCGACGTGCCGGTGGACAAGCACTTCATCTACTACGGAGCCGCCGACTACTACCGGACGCAATACGGCGTGCCCATGTCCAATCAGAAGGTCGGCGTCTACCTCGAGCTCAAGAACAGCAAGGAGAACCGGCTCGGCCTGCCCATCCCCAAGGGGCGCGTGAGGGTCTACAAGGCCGACACCTCGGGCAGCCAGCAGCTCATCGGCGAGGACTGGATCGACCACACGCCCAAGGACGAGAAGATCAAGATCAAGATGGGCGACGCCTTCGACGTGGTCGGCGAGCGCACGCAGAAGGACTGGAAGCGGATCGCCTCGAACCTCTACGAGGTCGAGTGGGAGATCTCCCTCCGCAACCACAAGAAGGAGGCCGTGATCGTGGAAGTCGTCGAGCCAATGCCCGGCGACTGGGAAGTGATCCGCGCCAGCCACCCGCACGAGAAGATCCAGGCCTTTACCGCGCAGTGGAAGATTCCCGTGCCCAAGGACGGCGAGGCCAAGCTCACCTACCGCATCCGCGTGCGCTTCTGATGGTGCGCCCCGCGGGGAACGCTGATCGCGCGCGTGACCGGGGCTCCAGCTCACGCGCCGGTCGGCGCCTCCACCAGGAGCAGATAGAGATCGAGAAGATTGGTGTTGGTCGGTCCCGTGATGACCAGGTCGCCCGAGGCTTTCAGGACCGAATGCGAGTCGTTGTCGGCCAGTCGCGCCGCCGGGTCGACGCCCTGGGCGCGCGCGCGGGCGGCGCTGGCCCCGTCGACGATGGCGCCGGCGGCATCGCTGGGCCCGTCGGTACCGTCGGTGCCGGCCGCCAGGATGACGGCGCCCGCGGCGCCTTCCATCTCGAGCGCCGCCGCGAGTGCGAACTCCTGGCACCGCCCGCCCTTGCCCTGTCCCCGCACGGTCACCGTCGTCTCGCCTCCGGCGATCACGCAGGCGGGCGGCGCCAGCGGCCCCTTGCCGTCCCGGATTGACCGCGCCGTCGCGACGAACCGCTTCGCGGCTTCCCGCGCCTCGCCCTCCAGGGCTCGCGTGAGCACGTGAGGCGTGAAGCCGAGGGCGCGGGCCTTCGCCGCCGCGGCGTCCACGACGAGCGCGTTGTTGCCGATCACGGTGTTTCTCACGCGCGCGAAGACCGGGTCACCCGCCTTGGGCGTCTCGGGGATCTCGCCCCGCGCTCCCTGCTCGAGCCGCAGGATCACCGAGCGCGGGGCGGTGCCGCGCAGCCCGAATCTGTCGAGAACGCCGAGCGCATCCTCGTAGGTCGAGGGGTCCGCCGTCGTGGGGCCGGAGGCGATGACGTCGAGCGGATCGCCGACGACGTCGGACAGGAGCAGCGCTTCGACGCGCGCGGGCGCTGCCGCGCGCGCGAGCTGGCCTCCCTTGAGCAGCGAGCAGTGCTTCCGGACGGCGTTGAGCTGGTTGATGGTCGCGCCCGCGGCGAGCAGGAGACGCGTCACCTCCTGCTTGTCGGCGAGCGTGATGGGCGGCGGAGGCGCCGGGGTCAGCGCCGAGCCACCGCCCGAGACGAGGACCAGCAGGAGGTCGTCGGCGCCGGCCGCCTCGGCGAGGACCCGAATGTCCCGCGCCGCCTCCGCCCCCCGCTGGTCGGGCACAGGATGCCCGGCCTCCGCCAGCCGGACGCGCCGGGTCGGCGCCAGATACCCGTCCTTGACGGCGACCACGCCGTCCCTTACCCGGTCCCCCCACATCTCCTCGACCGCCGCGGCCATGGCGCCCGACGCCTTCCCGGCCCCCACGACCAGCACGCCGCCGCGCTCGGGCGGCGCGACATCGGCGAGGGCGCGGAAGACGAGAGGGCGGACGTCGCCCGCAGCGAGGACGGCGTCGAAGATGGAGCGGGCGGACTCCCGGAGGGTCAACGGCGAAGCTTCTGGAGCCGCCGTCCCGCCTCGATGAGCATGTCGTCGGTCTTCGGGAAGCAGAAGCGGATCTTGGTGCGCCCGAGCTCCTTCGTCGAGTAGAAGGACGAGCCCGGCACCGTCGCCACCCCGATCTCCTTGACCAGGAACATCGCGAACTCGTGGTCGTCGGCGCATCCGTACTCGGGAAGCCAGTGCGCCACGTCGGTCAGGATGTAGTAGGCGCCCCTCGGCTTGAACGCGCGGAAGCCCGCCTCCTCCACCTTCCCGAAGAGCAGATCGCGCCGCGCCTGGTAGCTCTCGCGCAGGTACACGTAGTACGTGTCGGGCAGGTTGAGCGCGGTGACGGCCGCCTCCTGCAGCGGGTGCGGCGCGCCCACGGTGATGAAGTCATGCGCGCGCCGAATGCCGACCGACAGCTCCGCGTTGGCGACGGCGAAACCGATGCGCCAGCCGGTGACCGAGTACGACTTCGAGATCCCCGAGATCGTGATGGTCCGGTCGGCCATCCCCGGCAGCGTCGCGATGGGAATGTGCTGCTCGCCGTCGTAGAGGATGTGCTCGTAGATCTCGTCGGTGATGGCAAGGAGATCGTGCTCGAGACAGACGTCGGCGATCAGCTGGAGCTCGGCCCGGGAGAAGACCTTGCCCGAGGGGTTGTTGGGGCTGTTGAAGATGATGGCGCGCGTGCGCGGGGAGACGGCCTTCCGCAGCCGGTCGGGATCGAACGAGAAGTCGGGCGGCTCGAGAGGCACGTAGACGGGCTCGGCCTGCGACATGATGCAGCCCGGCCCGTAGTTCTCGTAGAAGGGCTCGAAGATGATCACCTCGTCGCCCGGGTTGAGCACCGCCATCAGCGTCGCGAGCATCGTCTCGGTCGAGCCGCAGCACACGGTGACGTTGCGGTCGGGGTGGACCTCCATGCCGTAGAACTTGCGGTACTTGTCCGCGATGGCC
>JBKPBU010000068.1:0-2555 GCA_046727015.1 Candidatus Methylomirabilota bacterium
GCGATCACGGAAGCCGCCATCTGCAGATTGAGATACGAGGTGCCGTAACGGCCCACGAAGCCGTTGAGCGCCAACTCCACGGTCCAGTTGTGCGGATCCTGGAGGTAGATCAACGGTCCGAGAAAGTCGTTCCACTTGCCGATGAAGGTCAGAACCATCACGGCGGCGAGCGCAGGCCGGAGCTCAGGAAGGATGATCGTCCAGAAGATTCGTAGCGGCCCGGCGCCATCGACCATGGCCGCCTCGTCCAGAGAGTATGGAATCCCTCTGATGAACTGACGCAGGAGGAAGATGAAGATCGGCGAGCCGAAGAATGCAGGCACGATCTGAGGCAGGAACTGGCGGAGGTTGTGGTAGCCGAAGAGCGAGCCGCCGCTGCCCCAGTGGAAGAAGTTGATGAAGAGGGCGTACTGCGGGATCATCATGACCGCGTACGGGATCATCATGGTGCTGATGATCACGGCGAAAAAGGCTTCGCGTCCGAAGAAGCGGAAGCGGGCGAAGCCATACGCGATCAGCGCGCTGGAGATCACCGTCCCGAGCGTGACCAGCCCCGCGACGACGAAGCTGTTGATCAGGAAGGTGCTCATGGGGTACGGCAGGTAGTGCCACATGGTCGAGTAGTTCGACCACTGCCACGGGCTCTTGGGCACCAGGGTGACGGTGGCCCCTGCATCCACGGCGGTGCGGAGCGAGTTCTCGAGCATCCAGTACAGCGGGAACAAAGAGGCGATCGAGATGAGCACGACGACGACGTAGGCCGCCAGCTTGGAGCCGAAGCCACGCGACGGCAGGCGGCGGGGCGTTGTCGGCACGCCCTCAGGAAGCGCTGTCACCGGGACTCGTGCGGTGTACTCGAGCTCGGTGCTCATCAGCGACGCTCCTCCTGATAGAACACCCACCGTTTTTGGCCGAGAAAGTTCAGCCCCGTGAAGAGGAGGATGAGAACAAAGAGACCGAAGGCCATAGCGGTTGCAAGTCCCATATGGGAATAGTCGAAGCCTTCGATGTAGACGTACCAGAAGGTCGTCAGCAGCGATTGCCGCGGACCCCCAGTGGCGGCCGCGCCACCGGCGAAGATCACCAGCTTGGTGAACTCCTGGAATGCCCCGATGAGCCCGGTGACGACGTTGAAGAAGATGGCAGGGGTCAGGAGGGGCAGTGTGATGTACCGGAATCTGGACCAGCTCGTCGTACCATCGACGTCGCCGGCTTCATAGAGTCCCTTGTCGATGCCCTGAAGGCCGGCCAGGTAGATCAGGAGCGTCTGCCCGACACCCCAGGCCGAAATCAAGATGACGGCCGGCATGGTCAGCCTCGGATTGTTGAGCCAGTCGACTGGGTTGCACGTGACCTGGGTGGTGTCGCACTGAGCGCCGACCTTGGTGAGTATCCAGCTGACGAGTCCGGTTCCCGGGAAGAGGATCAGCCTGAAGACGAGAACGACCGCGACCGCCGGCAGGATTGCCGGCAGGTAGAAGATCGTCCGGAAGATGTTCAACCCAATCAGCTTCTGATTGAGCAGCAAGGCCATGGGCAGCGCAACCAAATTGACCACAGCGACACTGCCAACCGCGTAGTAGATCGTGTTGAACACCGAGTGCCAGTACACGCGGTCGGTGAGAAAGGTCACGTAGTTCTGCAGCCCGATGGTGTGGGCGTGCCAGAACGGTCCGGAGATCGGCGCCCAGTTGGTGAAGCTGATATAGACCGACATCCCAAGCGGGACCGCCGCAAATACGAGAAACCCGACCAGCCAAATAGAGGTCAGACCGACTCCCCAGCGCGCCTCGCGAGACCGCGACCACCAGCGCGCCCAGCGACCTTTACGCGGCGCCGTCTCTACTACCGACATGCGCTATCGCCCCCAATCTATTCGGCTGTGTTCACGCGCCGCTCGAACTGCCGAGGGGCGCGCCCCGTCGCCGCCACCGGCATCAGCCGGTAGCGGCGCCGAGGCCCGCCCCGACGGAAGGATACTGTGCCTAGCCGCCCAGTAGCCCCTGGCTGGTGACGTCGGCGCAGGCTTTTGATGTCACCTGCTGAACCGTCGCGTGCCCCTGCCAGAAGGGCTGTAGGTCGGTGCTGATGACGTTCCAGAATTTGTCGTACTGTGGCACCAGCTTCGGGTAACGGCCGGTCAGGTTGCTCTTCCTGATCGTGGCCAGAAGCGGCCTCCCGTACTCGCGTACAACGGCCGGGTTGCGCCAGAGCGCCTTCGCGCCCGGCATGTCGACGCCGTAGGCGCCGGTCAGCACCGCGCCGTTGCCCTCGCTATCGAAGCGAGCCAGCCAGAAGGCCGCACTCTTGTGACTGGAGTGCTTGGCGATCACCAGTCCGGTCGAGGCCATCACCGCCTGGCGAGACTTCGGCCCACGCGGCGTCAGAACCGCGCCCCAATCGAAGTCGATCAACGATTGGCCGCCCGGCTTCTTGCCGAAGGCATAGTTGAGCGCCCACGGACCCATGAACGCCATGGCATAGCGTTCCTTCTGGAACCCGCCGAAGTAGTCCGGAAGGCCGCTGGCCTGCGCCGCGGTAGGCATACCGTGGTC
>JBKPBU010000069.1:0-4760 GCA_046727015.1 Candidatus Methylomirabilota bacterium
TCGAGGCCTACGGTCGCGTGGTCGACATCGACCCGGGCTATGCCGCGGCGTGGAACAACCTCGGCCTGCTCCAGCACCGGATGGGGCGCTACGAGCGCGCCCAGGCCTGCTACCGCGCCGCGCTCGACGCCGACGACTCGAGCTGCCAGGCCGCGTTCAACCTCGGCTCGCTCCACGAGGACCTGAGTGATCTCCCGACGGCGATAGGATGGTACCGGCGCGCGCTCGAGATGGAGCCCGACTACGCCGATGCGCACTTCAACCTCGCCGGGGTGCTCGGCAAGGCGGGGCAGCCCGAGGCGGCGGCGCTGCACTGGCGGCGCTACCTCGAGCTCGATCTCGGCAGCCCGTGGGCCAGAATCGCCCGCTCCCACCTCGACGAAGTGGACGGAGCGGTGGGCGAAGGTGAGGACGAAGGCGACGACCGCCCGGGGTCCGGCCAGTGAGGGTGCTCTTGGTCGGCGGAGGCGGCCGCGAGCACGCCCTCGCGTGGAAGATCGCCCAGAGCCCGCTGCTCGACCACCTGATCAGCGCTCCCGGCAATCCGGGGATTGCGCGTCACGCGGAGTGTGTCGGCGTCAAGGACAGCGCGATCGACGACCTGGTCGCCCTGGCCGGGCGCGAGAGCGCGGACCTGGTCGTGGTCGGCCCCGAGCTACCGCTCTCGCTCGGTCTCGCCGATCGCCTCCGCGAGGCCGGCTTCGCCGTTTTCGGCCCCAGCCAGGCGGCGGCCCGGCTCGAGAGCTCCAAGGCGTTTTCGAAGGACCTCATGGCGCGCTACGGCATCCCGACGGCCCGCTTCGAGACGTTCCGGGACGCGGAGGCCGCACGGCGATTCTGCCGGCAGCTGGGCGCACCGCTGGTGGTGAAGACCGACGGCCTCGCCGCGGGCAAGGGTGCCATCGTCTGTCGCACCCTCGACGAGGCGGACTCGGCGATCCGGCTTTGTCTCGAGGAGGGCGCCTTCGGCGAAGCCGGGCGCACGGTCGTGGTCGAGGAGTTCATGGAAGGGGAGGAGGCGTCGTTCTTCGTCGTCACCGACGGGACGTCGGCGCTGCCGTTCCAGGCGGCGCAGGACCACAAGACCATCTTCGACGGGGACCGCGGGCCCAATACGGGCGGCATGGGCGCGTACTCTCCGGCGCCCGTCATGGACGCCGCGACTGAGCGCCGGGTGATGGACGAGATCGTCATGCCGACCATCGCGGCCATGGCCAAGGAGGGTGCGCCCTACGCGGGCGTCCTCTACATCGGTCTCATGATCTCGCGGGAGGGGCCGCGGGTCGTCGAGTTCAACTGCCGCTTCGGCGACCCTGAGTGCCAGGCCATCGTCCCGCGGCTCGAGGACGACCTCCTGCCGGTCTTCGACGCCGTGGCGCGCGGGCGCGGCCTGCCCGCTTCGCTACGATGGCGCGCCGAGTCTTCTGTCTGCGTCGTGCTCGCCTCTCACGGCTATCCCGGCCGGACGCGGCTGGGCGATCCGATCGCCGGCCTCGAGGCCGCCGCGGCGCTGTCGGGCGTCAACGTCTTCCATGCCGGCACGGCCAGCCGCGAGGGCGCCCTCGTCACCTCGGGCGGCCGCGTGCTCGGCGTGCAGGCGCTCGGCGTCGATATCCGCGCGGCCATCGCGCGCGCCTACGAGGCGGTCGATCGCATCCGCTTCGACGGCATGCAGTGCAGGCGCGACATCGGGCGGCGGGCGCTCGTCCGCTCATGAAGCTCACCGGCGTGATCCAGGCGGGAGGCCGGAGCACGCGGATGGGCGGAGAGCCGAAGGCCCTGCTGGAGGTCGGCGGACGCCGTATCGTGGAGCGCGTCGCCGACGTGCTGGGGCAGGTGACCGACGATCTCCTCATGGTCACCAACACGCCCGAGCTCTTCGAGTGGATGGGACTGCCCATGGTGCCCGATGCCTTTCCCGACTGCGGTTCGCTCGGCGGCATCTACTCGGGGCTCAAGGCGGCGCCCGGAGAGGCCGCCTTCACCGTCGCCTGCGACATGCCGTTCCTTTCCATCGCCGTCGCCCGCCTCGTCACCTCGCGCGCCGGTGACGCCGACGTCGTGGCGCCCCGGGTCGGTGCCCACTACGAGACGCTCCACGCCTGCTACGGGCGGGCATGCCTGGGCCCCATGGAGCGGCGGCTCGCCGCGGGCCAGCTCAAGATCACGGGCTTCTGGGACGAGGTGCGGGTGCTCGGCATCGCGGAAGAGGACGTCGCGCGCCTGGCCGATCCGGCCGTGGTCTTCTCCAACGTCAACACGCCGGAGGATCTCGCGCGGGCGCGGTCCCTCGCGGCGGCGGGGGCGCGGCAGTAGCGTGGACGCGCGCGCGGGCGGTCTCGGGCTCTCCTCCATCCAGGAGATCAACCACCTGCCGCGCGAGATGGTCGAGGCGCTCTACGTGCGGCTCGTGCCGGAGGTGATGCTCGACGGTTTCGCCATCGACCCCCGGACGCTCCTGGGGCCGGAGGGCACGCGGCTCGTGCGCATCACCGCGCCCGCGGACAAGCCCTGGGCCCGCGTCGAGGTGCGCTCCTCCGCGAACGATCGCGACCCGGCGCTCCTCGTGGACGTGGAGATGTCGCCGTTGTCGGTGCCGGAGCTCGCATTCGTGCAGATCACCAACCCGCGCGCCGCCCGCTACGGCATCGATCGCGACCTCGAGGGGCGCGACACTCTCTTCGGCACCCTCTCCCGCAACATCGACGAAGAGGTGCGGGCCTTCCGGGACGGACTGGCGCCCGGTCAGGTGAGGCGGGGGCTCGGTCTCCTGCCGCGCGTCCTCGACGCCATGGACGGGTTCTGCCGTCTCGTGGGCACGGAGCTCTATCTCATCGAGCCCCTCTTCTATCACTCGGCCGTCCTCTACGAGCGCCAGGGCTGCGGCTACCTGCTCGGACGCGAGGTGATGGAGGCGATCCACGACGGCTTCGCCGACAGTGGCGAGCTGGCCTCGGCCCTCGACGCCTCCTCTCCCCTCCGCTCGCCGGAGGCCCGGCGCACCGTCCGGGGGAGGAGCTGGGCGCTGCACGACGGCTTGTCGCCGGGGACGTGGGGTGGCGTGAAGATGTATCGCGCGCCCGGACGCCCTGCCGGGGTGAATACGTTCCCGGGCGGGCTATACTGACCGGGTGAAGCGCGCGAAGCCCGTCCACGCCCGAGTCCGGAAGCCGATGCCGCGCAAGCCGCCGAAAGTCGAGGTGCCGAAGACCGCGTACCGGCGGCGTCCCAAGCATCCCCGTCCCCCCGAGGCCGAGCGGTGAGCCGGACGGGCCTCGCGCCCTGCGTCATCGTCCACTACCACGAGATCAGCCTCAAGCGCGGCAACCGCCCGCTCTTCCTCCGAAGGCTCCAGGAGAATCTCGCGCGCGCGGTGAGCGACCTCGGGCCCGTTCGCGTGATCCAGCTGCCGGGGCGCATCGTGCTGGACCTCGAGGGCAACGCGAACCCACCGGCGGTGCGGGAACGGCTCGACCGTGTCTGCGGCATCGCGAACACGGCGCTGGCCGTGCGGACCGGCTCGTCCCTGGACAGGATCAAGGCCGCGGTGGATCATGTGATCGACGGGCAGAGCTTCGCTTCGTTCCGCATCACGGCGCGGCGCGCGTTCAAGACCTTTCCGCTGACCTCCACCGATCTCAACCGCGAGCTGGGAGCCCACATCCTGGCGAGACGGCCCGAGGCGCGCGTAGATCTCCACCACCCCTTGCTCAACGTGCACGTCGAGGTGCTGCCCCACGAAGCCTTCGTCTATCCCGATCGCCGGCCGGGGCCGGGAGGGCTGCCGGTGGGCTCGGGGGGCACGGTGGCGGCGCTGATCTCCGGGGGCATCGACTCGCCCGTGGCGTCCTGGCGCATGATCAAGCGCGGCTGCCGCGTGCTCTTCGTCCACTTCCACAGCGTGCCCTACCTGCCCGACGCGTCGATCCGGAAGGTGCGGGAGCTGGTCCGGCGCCTGACGCAGTGGCAGTATGTCTCGCACCTCTACCTCGTTCCATTCGGGGAAATCCAGCGAGAAGTCGTGCTGGCGGTCACGCCCGCGGCCCGCGTGGTCGTCTACCGCCGCCTGATGGTCCGCATTGCCGAGGCGCTGGCGCGCCAGTCGGGGGCGCAGGCGCTCGTCACGGGCGAGAGCCTGGGGCAAGTCGCCTCGCAGACGCTCCACAATCTGGCGCGCATCGACGAGGTTGCCCTGCTGCCCGTGCTGCGCCCCTTGATCGGCATGGACAAGATCGAGATCACGGACCAGGCCCGGCTGCTCGACACGCTCGAGACCTCCAACGAGCCCGACGCCGACTGCTGCACCCTCTTCGTCCCGGCCCACCCGTCCACGCGGCTCAGCCCGGAGGAGATCGCGGACATGGAAGCCCGACTCGACATCCCCGCCCTCGTGAGGACGGGCGTCGAGGCCGCCACCGTGGAGACATTCGATTTCCCGCCCGGCGCCGGCGCCCATCCGTGGCGTCCCGCGCCGCGGCTTGCCTCGACACCAGTCCCCCCCGTCGCATGAGCGCGACGCTCACCTTTCTCGGAGCCGCCGGCACGGTCACGGGCTCCCGGCACGTCCTCGAATCGGGGCAGACGCGCCTCCTCCTGGACTGCGGGCTCTTCCAGGGGCTCAAGGAGCTGCGCCTGCGCAACTGGGCGCCGAGCCCGGTGCCGGCGACGTCCGTCGCCGGCGTCCTGCTGAGCCATGCCCACATCGACCACTCGGGCGCGCTCCCGCGCCTCGGCCGCGAGGGCTTCAGGGGACCCATCTA
>JBKPBU010000070.1:0-3494 GCA_046727015.1 Candidatus Methylomirabilota bacterium
ACACCCACATCAACCTGATGTCGCTGGTCAAGCAGGCGCGCCAGCGCGGCGCCTTCATCGCGTGCATCGATCCATACCGGACGCAGACGGCGAAGAAGGCGGACCTCTATCTGCAGCCCCGCCCCGGTACCGACGGCGCCCTCGCCCTCGGCATGATGCACGTGCTCATCGGCGAGGGGCTGGTGGATCACGACTACGTCCAGCGCGCCACGCTCGGCTATGCGGATCTCGTCCAGCACGTCAAGCAGTACGACCCGGAGCGCGTCGCCGCCATCACCGGGCTCGCGCCGGACGTCATCGTGGACTTCGCGCGCCGCTACGGGGCGACGAAGGCCTCGTTCCTGCGCGTGGGGATCGGGCTCTCGCGTCATGACAACGGCGGGGGCACCTGCCGCGCCATCGCGTGCCTGCCTGCGCTCACCGGCGCCTACGCGCATCCGTCTGGCGGGGCGCTCCTGTCTTCCACGCGCTCCTTCGGGCTCGACCTGGCCGCCCTCGAGCGCCGGGATCTCATGCCCAAGCCCGTGCCCCGGACGATCAACATGGTCCGGCTGGGGCGCGCGCTGACGGACCCGGGCCTGAGCCCGCCCGTGCAGGCGCTCTACGTCTACAATTCGAATCCCGCCTCGGTCGTGCCGAACCAGGAGCTGGTCCTGCGCGGTCTCGCGCGCGAGGACCTCTTCACCGTCGTCCACGAGCAGCACCTGACCGACACGACGGACTACGCCGACATCGTGCTGCCCGCCACGACCTCGATGGAGCACGTGGATCTCTACAAGTCCTTCGGCCACCTCTACGTGCAGCTGGCCGAGCCAGTGGTCGAGCCGGTGGGGGAATCGCGTTCCAACTGGCAGGTCGTGCGGCAGCTCGCGCGCGCCTTGGGACTTTCCGATCCGCACTTTTACAAAGAGGAGCCCGAGCTCGTGCGGGAGGTGCTGGCGTCCGGCGATCCATCGGTTGCGGGTATCACGTACGAGCGGCTCAAGGACGAACGCTCCGTGCGCCTGAGCGTCGGCCGGCCCTACCTGCCGTTCGCCGACGGAGCACCGACGCCGTCGGGCAAGGTCGAGTTCGTCTCCGGATCCACGGCCACCGGCGGGGGATCCACGGCCACCGGCGGGCTGCCGTCGCTGCCGACCTACGTGCCGCTTGTCGAGGGGCCGGAGAACGAAATTCTGGCGCGCCGCTATCCGCTCCAGTGCATCGTGCCGCCGAATCGCTTCTTCCTGAACTCCTCCTTCAGCCAGTCGAATCTGCTGCGGCGTCGCCAGCGGGGACCATCGGTGCTCCTCCACCCGGAGGATGCGCGGTCGCGCGGCATCGCCGACGGCGATGCCGTCGTGGTGCGGAGCGCCCGGGGGCAGGCCAGATTCGCCGCGACCGTCACCGAAGACACCCGCCCCGGCCTGGCCGTCATCGAAGGTATCTGGTGGTCCAAGCACCAGGCGGGCGCCCGCGGCGTCAACGTGATCACCGACGACCGGGTGGCCGACATTGGAGGGGGGCCGGCGCTGCACTCGAACCTGGTCGAGGTCGCCAGGCTCTAGATGGCCCCGGCGAGCGCGACGGCGCGCGTCCGTTTCGCCCCGGTGGAGGGCGCGGCCCAGATCTTCACCGAGCATTTCTGTGTGTATCTCTGCAAGGTCCACGACGACTTCACGCCGCGCGTCCACGCGCTCAGGCGGCAGCGCGACGCGGTGCTGCGCCGCGCCCTCGAGCAGGGCACGCTGCCCGGGCCCCCGCCGGCGTCCGCTGCCACCACGGGCGACTGGAAAGTGCCGCCGGTGCCCGAGGACCTCAAGCGGCCCGGTATCGAGATCTCCGGGCCGTGCTCGATCACGAGCATGTTCATCAACGCGCTCAATCCCGGTCCCGAGGGCGAGCGTGCCGAAGGCGACCTCGACGACGACGAGGACTCGGGCGGCCACCGGCTGGTCGACACCGTCCGGGCGGCGCTGAACCGCCTGGCCGCGGTCAATCGCGAGCTCACCTATTCGGACGAGGCGCGGGGCAGAGAGTACCGCATCGCGCCCGGCGAGCTGCCCTTCTTCATGCACCGCGAGCGGGGCCTCCACCTCGACGAGCACGATGTGAGCGTGGACGGCCGGCCGGTGCCGGCGGCCATCCTCGGCACCGCGCTGACGCTCTTCTACGCGGGTCGCGCTCAGGCGGGCCGCGGGCAGGGCATCTACTTCTACCTGCCCAAGGTCGAGAGCGCGGAAGACGTCGCGTGGTACCGCGACTTCTTCGACGCGAGCCGGAAGCATCTCCCGTTTCTCGAGGGTGCCGTCATTCGCGGCATCCCGCTCGTCGAGTCACTGCCGGCCGTCTACCTGATGGAGGAGATGCTCTACGCCCTCGGCCCCTACGCCGCGGGTCTCAACGCCGCACGCTGGGACCTGAAGGCCTCGATCTTCGAGTTCATCATGGCCGACCCGAAATCGGTCTGGCCGGACCGCTTCGGCGTGGACATCAAGACGACGCCCTTCCTCGCCGATATCTTCCGGCGGTTGGTCGCGATCTGCCTCAAGCGTGGCGCGGTGCCGATCGGCGGCATGGCGACCGCGCTGCCGAGCAGCGACGCCGAGGTCAACCGGGTCGCAGGCGAGTCGATTCACGCCGACAAGGAGTGGGAGGCGCAGCAGGGCTTCATCCGCGCCTGGGTGGCCCACATCTTCCACATGAAGACGGCGGCCGACCCGTTCCGGCGACTCCTCGGGTCGGGATGGAGGCCGAGTGCCAGGATGGCGAATCCCGACAACTATCCGATCCGGATCGAGGTGCCCGTCGGGCCCATCACGGTCGAGGGGACGCGGCGCAACGCGCGCATGGTCGTCGAGTACGTCGAGGGGTGGCTGACGGGCCGCGGCGCCAAGGGCATCGACAGCCTCGCGGGCAAGCCCGGCGTTCACCCGGCGCTGATGGAAGATCTCGCCACCGGCCGCATGTCGGTGGCCCAGATCGCCCAGCGCATCCGGCACCACGCCACGGACGCGACCGACCCGTCGAAGGTCCACGACTTCGCCCTCGTCAAGCGGCTCCTCCACGAGGAGACCGAGGACATCCTGAAGCTCCTGCCGAAGAGGGACGCGGATATCGCGGAGCGCTACCGCAAGGCGGCGAAGATCGCGATGCGCTGGATCCGGAACTACACCGACCTGGACTTCCGGAGCCTCGGCTCCTACACCCACGCCGATCTCGATCGCATCGCCTCGGCCCCCGACGCGTTTTAGCCAGCAGCAGGGCGCCGCCCTGCTAGGCGGCTGAGGAGCGGGCCAGGGCGCCGGGCGCGTGCGCGGCGGCGGGGCGGACGATCAACCGCAGGATGACGGGCAGGACGATGAGGCTTGCGGCGAGACCGCAGCCCGCTCCAATCGTCAGGAGAAGTCCCAGGCTGTAGATACCCTGGTGTCGCGCGACCATGAGGCTTCCGAAGCCGACCATCGTGCTGATGCCGCTCAGCGCGACCCCCATCACGGTGCTGCGCGCCACGA
>JBKPBU010000071.1:0-2238 GCA_046727015.1 Candidatus Methylomirabilota bacterium
CGGCTCGAGCTTGCGGAAGAGAAGGCCGCGACCTACCGCGCCCTCAAGGAGCTCAGCTTCGACCACGAGGCGGGCTCACTCTCGGACGACGACTTCCAGGGGCTGCGGGACAGGTACGAGGCACGTGCGGCGGACCTGCTCTCCAGGCTCGATGCCCTGGGCGCCATCCCGGCACCGCCGCCCGCAGCCGCGCGCCCGGAGGCGGCGCCCCGATCCTGGACCCGCAGTCCCGCGGCCATTGCCGTCGGCGGCGTGGCCCTCCTTGGGCTGGGTATCGCTCTCGGAGCGGGCGTGAGCCACTACACCACGCCTGACGAGACCGCGACTCGGCCGGGCGGTCCCATGCCCGGCCCCGCGCTGCCCGATCCCGGCCCGCTCATGCCGGGCGCGCCGGGCACGGGGGCCGCCGCCGGCAGAACCATTCCGCCCGAAATCATGGCCAGGATGCTCGCGGCGGCGCGCCAGAGCCTGATGGAGGGGCGCTATCAGGAGGCGATCGCGGCCTACCAGGCCGTGCTGGCGCGCGACACCAAGAACGTGGACGCCATGACGCACCTGGGGCTCATCGTCGCCATGGGTGGCCACGGCGACGCCGCGCTCGAGACGTTCGACAAGGCGCTCAAGATCGACCCGACGTACCCGCCCGCGCTCCTGTACAAGGGACAGGTGCTCTACGAGGTCAAGCGCGACTACGCAGGCGCCATCAAGGCATGGGAGCGCTTCGTCACGCTCACGCCTCCCGGCGAGGACCGCCAGCGCGTCGCCGTGCTCATCGAGGAAGCCCGCGGCAAGTCGAAGAGCCGCTAGCTCCCGCAGCGCGCGATGGTGAGCGCAGTCTCGGTGACGCCGGGATCCGCGGCCACGAGCCAGCCGCGGTCGAGCGACTGCACCACGATCACTCCATACGCTGCGAGCCCGCGCCCGGCCGCGTGCTGCTCCACCGCCAGCCACACCTCTTCGAGCCGCGCTATGCCGGTCGGCCTCAGCGCGTCGATGCGGGCCCGCGCGCCGGGGAGGAGGCGGACGAGATGGATGTGGAGCTGGTCCTGGGTGCGGAGAGCGGGCGGATTGATGAGGAGGGCGATCTCCCGCTCGTCCTGAATGCGACTGCGCGCCACGTCCCAGCCGAAACGCCAGAGGCCTTCCGGCCGCCGCGGGTTCTCCGGCCCCCTCACCGGATAGCGCGGCATGGCGAGGCCGTGGACGAAGCCGTCGGGGCAGCCGCACATCTTGAGGTCCCGGATCGCGACGTACTCCCCGGTCTCGGCCCAGACCTCCGTCGTGCGAGTGCACGGATACTGGAGATCGCACGTCCCGGCCTGAGGCGAGGGGCAGCGCGCGCAGTAGCGGGGCGCTCCCGTGTCGAGGCAATCGGTCACGATGCGCAGCAGCGCGTCGCGCGAGGAGCCGGCCGAGGCACAGCCCGCCGCCACGACGAGCACGAGGAAGGCGAAGGAGGGGCGCATGCGGTCGGTTCCCGCGGCGAGAGTAGCAGATTCCGGCGGGGCGCAAGATCCTCCGCCGGACGAGCGCCCGCGGACGGCGTGCTATCCTGAAGCTCGCCATGACGAAAGCCGCCGACGCCGCGGCCCGCATCGAGGCCCTCCGGGAGGCGATACACCGCCACAACTACCTCTACTACGTCGAGGACCGTCCCGAGATCGCCGACGCCGAGTACGACCGGCTTCTCCGAGAGCTCCGCGGGCTCGAGGAAGCGCATCCGGAGCTGATCACGCCGGACAGTCCCACCCAGGGCGTGGGCGGGCGGGTCGGCGCGGCCTTCGCGCCCGTCGAGCATCTGGTCGCCATGCTCTCGCTGGACAACGCGATGAGCCCGGAATCCCTGCGCGAGTTCGAGGCGCGGGTCCGCCGCGCCCTTCCCCAGGCCACGCTCGATTTCGTCTGCGAGCCCAAGATCGATGGTCTCGGCGTGGCCCTGCTGTACGAGCGCGGGCGGTTCATGCGCGGCGCCACGCGCGGGGACGGGCGCATCGGCGAGGACATCACGCAGAACCTCCGCACCATCAAGGCCATCCCGCCGGTGCTTCACGGGCCGCTCAAGGACGCCAAACGGCTCGAGGTGCGCGGCGAAGTCTACATGCCGCGCGAGGCCTTCGCCCGGCTCAACGCCAGGCTCGAAGAGGCGGGCGAGACCACGTTCGCCAATCCCCGCAACGCCGCGGCGGGCGCGGTGAGGCAGAAGGACCCGGCGATCACCGCGACGCGGCCGCTCGAGAT